>CAINBK010000255.1:0-20653 GCA_903846615.1 uncultured Bacteroidota bacterium | reverse complement strand
TCGCGTAATAATGCAGGTGTCATAGAACCCGCTCCAATAACGCCCAAACCACCACTATTACTAACCGCAGCGGCTAAACGCCAGCCACTGGTCCAGATCATACCCGCCTGAATAATGGGGTAATTAATCCCTAACAATGTTGTAACACGGTTGGAAAATGGTTGCATAGGATATTAACCTAAATCGATACTGGTATTGTCTCCCACATTCAGAGAACGAATTTCTCCTTGTAATAACGTATCACTACCAATCACAGAATCACTCACCACAATATCTTGTAGTGTTGTGTACGAGCCAATAATTGATTCTTTAACGACACTGGACTGAATAGCGGTATTTTCCCCAATGGCAACATTTGGACCAATCACGGAATTACGAATCAAACAACCAGCACCGACCACTACAGGAGGAATAAAAACGGTATTTTCAAAGTGATCAGTAGGAATTTCTCCAGCAAACTTTTTTAATAACAAAGCATTTGACTCCAACAACGTTTCCTTACGGCCACAATCAAACCAATTATCTACTTTGAAGGACTTGAGTGGAATACCTTGTCCAATCATACAATCCAATGCATCCGTTAAACTATATTCCCCGTGAGAGCGCACACCCTGACTGATATTATTTTCCAGACAACGGAACAGCTGCTCACTCTCTTTAATTCGATAAATCCCTACCAAGGCTAAATTAGATTTAGGAATCTGTGGCTTTTCGACCAAGTGCTCAATAAAGCCACTATCGTCAATTTCTGCCACACCAAAATCACGTGGATCTTCCACTTTTCGAAGACCAATCATAGAACGGGATTCAGCCATCACAGCTTTAATATCATATTCACAGATGGTATCACCCAGCACAATAAAGATATCATCGCCCTGGACCAGATCGCGTGTCAAAAGAATAGCTTGTCCAACACCTTGCCGATCGGTCTGATGAACAAAATGCGCGTTTAATGTTGGATAACGTTGTTGAACAAAATCTTCAATTTTTTCGCCTAAATATCCAACAACAAAAATAAAATCCTGGATACCGGCCGCTTGGAGTTGTTCAATGATAATACCCAAAATGGTTTTACCAGCCAGCGGAATCAATGCCTTAGGCTGGGTGTAACTGTGAGGACGCAACTTGGTACCGGCCCCGGCAACAGGTATAATCGCTTTCATGCTTCCACGAATGTAGTTCTTTTGAGGAAAACTAAATGGCGGGGGTACGCCTCCCTTTCTGTACAGCACGTACTTTTGTGAAAACTTTTTATTTAACAAATGGCCACACAAGACACCGTACTTTTTGAATTACTTAATAAAGAATTAAAAAGACAACGCGAAGGAATTGAATTAATTGCCTCTGAAAATTTTACCTCACTTGCAGTGATGCAAGCCATGGGTTCAGTAGCCACTAATAAATATGCCGAAGGATATCCCGGAAAAAGATATTATGGTGGTTGTGAAATTGTAGACCAAATTGAATCGCTCGCCATTGATCGACTAAAAAATGTTTTCAATGCCAGCTGGGCAAACGTTCAACCCCATAGTGGAGCACAAGCCAACACGGCTGTTTTTCTGGCTTGCTTAAAACCGGGTGATAAAATTTTAGGTCTTGATTTAAGTATGGGAGGTCATCTTACCCATGGAAGTCCTGCCAACTTTAGCGGGAAAAACTACCAGGCTTTTTTCTATGGAGTAGACCGCGAAACAGGGCTCGTAGATTATAATCAACTTGAAGCAGTAGCGAGACAAGAAAAACCAAAGATGATTATTTGCGGTGCCTCAGCCTACAGCCGCGACTGGGACTATAAACGCATCCGTGCTGTAGCTGACGAAATTGGAGCACTGGTATTAGCTGATATTGCCCACCCCGCTGGATTAATTGCCGCAGGATTACTAAATGATCCCTTAGAACATTGTCATATAGTAACTTCTACCACGCATAAAACATTGCGCGGTCCTCGAGGGGGCATCATCATGATGCGTGATGATTTTGACAACCCGATGGGCGTAAAAGATCCTAAAGGAAATATTCGTTCCATGAGTGCCTTATTAGACTTGGCCGTATTTCCAGGTATGCAAGGCGGCCCGCTGGAGCACGTGATTGCTGCAAAAGCAGTGGCATTCGGAGAGATATTAGACCCTTCCTTTAAAGAATATGGAAAGCAGGTTATTGCCAATGCGCAGGCCATGGCCAAATCCTTTGTAAGTAAGGGGTATCATCTTATTAGCGGGGGCACCGAAAATCATTTGATGTTGATCGATCTCCGCAATAAAAACATAACAGGTAAAAAAGCACAAGAAACACTAGATCGAGCCCATATCACACTCAATAAAAACGCGGTTCCCTTTGACGATAAGTCTCCTTTTGTTACTTCTGGAATTCGTGTAGGAGTGCCGGCTGTCACAACACGCGGATTGCGTGAAAAAGAAATGGAAGAAATTGTTACACTGATCGATCAGGTCTTATTGCAAGCGGATAACGAAAGTGTGATTACAGAAACACGTGAACAAGTAAAGGAATTGATGAAACAATTTCCGCTGTATCCTGAGCTTTCTTAAGTTGTCTTAAGATACTGTGCGGTAAAACTTTTTTTAACGCGTTTCAACTCTTGTGGTGTTCCGGCAAATACAATTTGGCCACCACCTTCTCCAGCTTCAGGCCCCATATCAATGATCCAATCGGCAGCACTGAGCACATCCGTATTGTGTTCAATCACTAACACAGAGTGACCTTGTTCAATGAGCGCTTGCAAGGACTGCAATAGTTTTCCAATATCGTGGAAGTGTAAACCTGTGGTTGGTTCATCAAAAATGAATAAAATCTTTTGGGAGGCCCGTTTATTACCCAGGAAAGAAGCTAGCTTGACACGCTGTGCCTCCCCTCCCGACAGCGTGGTAGCAGATTGTCCCAACTTGATATATCCCAGTCCTACTTCCTGCAACGGCAGTAAAGCTTTCACCAATGCATTTTCTCCTGCAAAAAATTCAATGGCCTGGTCCACACTCATTTCCAATACCTGAAAGATTGATTTTTCTTTATAGGTAACCTCCAACACTTCTTCTTTGAATCGTTTACCGCCACAAGATTCACAGGTAAGATGAACATCAGCCAAAAACTGCATCTCAATTAATTGTTCGCCCTCCCCCTTACAGGTATCACAACGACCTCCGTCTACATTAAAAGAGAAATGACGAGGTTGCATACCTCTCATTTTACTAAGTGGCTGACTGGAAAATAAATCACGGATTGCATCATAGGCCTTGATATAGGTAACCGGATTACTTCGTGAGGATTTTCCAATAGGATTTTGATCCACCCACTCCAATTGCGTGATCAAATCCAGATCGCCTCCTAGACTTGAAAAGGCACCCGGCTGCAATGAATAGTCACCCAACTGCCGAAGCAAAGCGGGGTAAAGAATCTGTTTTACCAAAGTTGTTTTACCACTTCCACTCACTCCACTAATGGCACAAAAAACTTGAAGCGGTATTTGTATATCAATATTTTTTAAGTTATGCTGCTGGGCTCCTTTGATCTCAATAAAACGTTTCCAGGAGCGAGGCTTGCGGGGCACAGCCGCTACCAGTTCGCCACGGAGATACTTTGCTGTCAAACTGGATTCTTTCAACATAGATTTATAATCCCCCTCTGCCACTACTTCCCCACCTAAATGGGAAGCCAAGGGTCCCATATCAATAATGTGATCAGCCTGCTGCATGATCATGGCATCGTGCTCGACTACAATTACAGTATTTCCCAACTCGCGCAACTCTTTCAAAACTGTAATTAAATTTTCTGTATCGCGGGGATGCAATCCAATGGAAGGCTCATCTAAAATATAAAGTGAATCAGTCAGATTGCTTCCTAGATGACGCGTTAACTGAATCCGCTGACTCTCTCCTCCGCTGAGTGTATTAGCCAATCGATCCAATGTCAAATAACCCAATCCCACTTTACAGAGTGTAGATAAACGGGTTTTTAATTCAATAAATATGCGGGTTGCTATTTTTTGTTCTGCTGCAGAAAGTTTAGACGCTGTTTCATTAACCCAATCCAGCAAAAGATGAACGGGCATCCGACAACATTCACCAATATGCTTTCCCATCACCTTTACATACAAGGCTTCTTTTCTTAATCGATACCCCTCACAAGTAGGACAAGTAGTTCGTCCACGATACCGGCTTAACAATACACGAAACTGTACTTTATATAAATGAGCCTCCACATCTTTAAAAAAGTCATCAATTCCATATACACCCTCTCCCCCTTTCCAAAGCGCATTCAACTGCTTGGAGGATAAATCTTCAATTGGTTTATGAATGGGAAAATCGAGTTTCTTAGCGCCCTTTACAAATTGTTGCCGCCACCAATCCATCTTTTCCCCTTTCCAGGGCGCCACAGCCCCATCATAAACACTCAAGTTTTTATTGGGGAGCACCAACTCCGCATCAATGCCTAACACCTGAGAGAATCCTTCACAAGTTGGACAAGCCCCAAACGGATTATTGAAAGAAAATAAATTAGGAACCGGCTCTTCAAATACTAGCCCATCTCGTTCAAATCGATTGGAGAAAAGATGCCAATGCTTATCATTTTGTAATAAAGCACAGGTTCCCTCTCCTTCGTAAAAGGCTGTAGCAATAGAGTCGCTAAGTCGATGCCAGTCGTCCTCTTCAAATTCTTTTACAACAATTCGATCTATTAATAAATGTGAGGGGTGAAACTTCTTTAAGTCTTTATCGGTTCGTTCTAATAAAGAATCAATTGTTTGTAGCGGCTCTTCTGCATGAGCTTCCATATAAACACGAGAAAATCCTTTTTGCTGAAGCACACTTAATTCCTCGCGCAAGGAACGTTTAGTCTTAAAATAAAGAGGAGCAACAATGTAGAGTCGATCTCCGTTTTTGCACTTCTTAATGGTTGCAAGCACATCCTCAATATCATCTTTACGAACTTCCTTTCCTGAAATTGGAGAGATAGTATGGCCCACACGTGCAAAAAGCAAACGGAGATAATCATAAATTTCTGTGAGACTTCCTACCGTGCTTCGGGGGGTTCGAGTGATCACTTTTTGTTCAATGGCAATGGCAGGACTTAACCCTTTTATGGTATCTACATCAGGTTTATCCATACGATTCAAAAACTGCCGGGCGTATGAGTTGAGACTTTCAGCGTATCGACGTTGCCCTTCTGCATACAACGTATCAATTGCAAGTGATGATTTACCAGATCCGGATACACCCGTAATCACTATTAATTTGCGACGAGGTATTTCTACTGTCACATTTTTTAAGTTGTGCATGCGTGCACCCTTGATCAGAATGGGAGAAAGGTCCATACGGGGAGGGCAAAGGTACTGGCAATTAACATTTTTTTGGCGGGCCCATGCTGGCAATTCCTGCCAAGAATCATTAGTTTCGAAAAAGTAAGTATATTTATCCTCCGCTTTTGCGGACATACCAAACAAACGCCTATCGTTAGACTTCTACGCAAAACCGGTCGCTAAGCGGCCTTTATTGAGAACCAGCTGTTTCTAAACAGCGCAATGCGTAAAAGTTATGCAAGTACTCCCCAAGTTGACCGATCTTGAACTGATCCAGCTTTTCTGTGCTGGAAACCAACAGGCCATGGAATCCTTGGTGCTTCGTCATAAAGACAAGCTCTATACTTCAATTTACTTTTTGGTCAAGGACAAATACCTAGCTGAGGATATTTTCCAGGATGTATTTATTAAAATAATAGATACCGTACGTGCAGGTCGTTATACCGAAGAGGGAAAATTTCTTCCCTGGGCAATGCGAATTGCACACAACTGCTGCGTAGACCATTTTCGTCGTGTTAAAAGAAGTCCGGTTATTCGAACTGCTGAAAACCAAGATGTTTTCGAAACGCTGAGTTTCACGGAAGAAAATGCAGAGACAAGAATCATTCGTCAACAAAGACAAGATCGTGTGCAAGCGCTTTTACAACAATTGCCAGAGGACCAACGCGAGGTAATCATATTACGCCACTACGCCGATATGAGCTTTAAAGAGATTGCAGCAATGACAAATTGCAGTATCAATACAGCTTTAGGAAGAATGCGCTATGGGTTGATTAACCTGCGGAAGATGATGACGCAGCGTCAGATTTCGTTGTAACTCTATTTTTTCTGCTGCGTTGCAAAGGCATTAAGCCCACATTCCAACCAATCCAAGAATGCTGCAGGATCAGGGGTATAAAATTTAGGAAGACTCAGCAATTTTTCATCAGGAGTAAGCATCGCGTATTGCGGCTGAGAAGTAGCTCCAAAATTCTGGATCTGAAAACTTGCCCATTTATCTCCAACTGTTTCAATTTGTTTACTAGAGCCATCCGGCAACGATGTAGTTTGTTGTTCAGCTAACGGGAGCTTGACTCGCTCATCCACGTATAGAGAGACCACCACAAAGGCATTTCGTAACAGGCTGTCAACACGAGGATCCGTCCACACTTTCTCTTCCATTCTTCTACAATTGACGCAGGCCCATCCTGTAAAATCTATTAATACGGGTTTACCAGCCGCGGCAGCCAGTTCCAACGCTTTTTCATATTCGTTATGCAAGGGTTTGAAAATCGAACGAGACTTACTCTGATTTTCATACAAAGAGTAGGTCATGGGAGGCGGGAATCCGCTGATCAATTCCAGCTCAGCATATTTTGTTTTAGTAAGACCTGGAATCAAGTACAACGTGAAAGAGCCAAAAAGCAGCAAAAAGAGGTATCGGAAAATACTACGAGAACCACCCACCCGTTGCTGACCAATACGCAAGAATCCTGCTAAATAAAGTGTGATAAATATTCCAATTATTACCCAGCTTCCAATAAAGATTTCGCGTTTTAGAATACCCCATTGTTCTACTAAATCAGCATTGGATAAAAATTTAACTGCTAGTCCAAGTTCAATGAATCCCAAAACAATCTTTACATCAGTCATCCATCCTCCTGAACGTGGCAAAGACTGTAACCAATTTGGAAAAAGCGCAAATAGTCCAAAAGGTAAACCTAATGCCAGTCCAAAACCCGCAGCACCTACCGTCAGTGGCCAGGCACCTTGCTCTGCCACACCTACTAATAAAGTTCCAAGGATGGGACCCGTGCAAGAAAATGAGACAATAGCTAAAGTGGAAGCCATAAAAAAGATACCTCCGATATTACCCAACCCAGCACGTGAATCCATTCGATTAGCAAAACCAGCAGGAAGACCGATTTCAAACAAACCAAAGAAAGAAAGCGCAAACACAACAAATACGGCAAAAAATAAAAGGTTCAGCCAAACGTTGGTTGAAATATTGTTGAACACTTCTGGACTGATTGCCTTTCCAGCCACATGAAATGGTACAGTCAATAAAACATAGATGAGTAGAATGAAAGAACCATATAGTAAGGCATTGATAATTCCCTGCCTACGGTCGTTCGATTTTTTTGTAAAAAAAGTTACGGTAACAGGTACCATGGGGAAAACACAAGGAGTGAGTAATGCAATCAGTCCGCCTAATACGCCGAGTAAAAAGATACTCCATAAACTCTTTTGAGAAGCGCCTTGATCACCACAAGGGGCTATGGGCGAGGCCAGTTGAATGCTGGAACGTCTGATATTCTCTTGTGCTTGCCCTCCCTCTAACGGAACTACAAAAACCGAAGGTGTAGCGGGATAAATTTCAGCATCACGACCATAGGTATATAGCAATGTACCCTGAATAGCGGCAGGCACAACTCCTTTGATCTCTATTAATGTGCTCCATGTAATATTCCCCTGCTGCCACTCCACTTCTTGAGAAAGTAATTCGCTGTTGATGCGCTGTGCCCTTCCTTCATGATTCAAGGGCTCTACCAATTGAATAGAAGAGTCTCCAAATTGAATTTGTGCAGCCGGTTGATCAAAGATCAATTGCTGAGGAGTATAGACTGTCCATCCAGCATCGACTGAGGCGCTAAACACCAAACGGTATTGCTGCGCATTCACCTTTTCAGCTTGCACCTTCCAACTTGGACTTTCTGCACTTGACTCTTGCCCAATAGCAACTGGCATGAACAAGTTTAAAAATAAAAAGCAAAAGAAGAAGTAGCGCAAAAGCATCGATTACTTTAAAGAGATGGAAAAAGGTATTTTTTTAGGAGGAAGACATTTTTCATCATCACAGGTCTGGTACTCGACGGTTCCTGAAATAGCGGTTTTAATCTTTGCCTTTAGCTCCACTGTTTGAACAAAAGTAACCTGGCCTGAATATTGATGAGCCGTTACACCGAGTGTTACATCCTTATAACGTTCCATTTTACCCACTTCACGTATTTTACCTTTCAATTGAATAAGTGGATTTTGATTCCAAACAAACTCAGTAGGAATTGCAATAGCATCTGCAGGCTGTTGTTGGGAATAGAGATGCCAACCTTGAATAATGGTTGCTTTCATCTCTACCTCAAAAGTTTTGTCGCCTATTTTCTTGACACTAAAAGTCCAGCTCACGGGATTAGGCTGAGCTGCAGTTTGTAAGCCAAGCAAAAGACAAAATACAGGAAATAATAGTTTCATGTAATAGATTTTATTTGACCAATTCCCCAGCCATTAGTAATTGTTCGAAGATGGCTCTTCCATCTGTATTATTCAATGCTGCGGAACATGCACGCTCCGGATGCGGCATCATACCAAATACATTTCGGTTCTCATTACAAATACCTGCAATATTCAAGGTAGAACCATTGGGATTAGCAGCGTCCGTAACAACTCCCTCCTCCGTACAATAAGTAAATATGATTTGATTGTTCTGCTGCAATTGATTCAGCAATTCAGGAGATCCGTGGTACCGACCCTCACCGTGGGCAATAGGAATTTTATATACCTGCCCAGCGGCATCTTTGATAAAAGTATTTTGACAAACAAACTGCTGATTAGAGTTTCGAAGCAGCGCTCCAGGTAATAAATGTGATTCACAAAGAATTTGAAAACCATTGCAGACCCCAAATACTTTTCCTCCCTGCTGTGCAAAAGCAACAACAGATTGCATCATGGGGCTGAACCGCGCAATAGCGCCACAGCGCAAGTAGTCGCCGTAGGAAAATCCACCTGGCAACACAATACAATCCTCTTTACTGAATGCGGATAGATCCCGATCCTTATGCCAGAGCATGATCACTTCTTGCCCTAAGTCCTCTTGAAGGGCATCACGCATATCCGCGTCACAATTAGAACCAGGAAACACAACCACTCCAAATTTCATACTGATAATAATTAAGGTGCAAAGATAACCTTTCCGCCTGAGCCGGAATATTGATTAAGTAATACAAACAAAAAGCTGATCCAGAAAAACAAGAGTGGGAAAATCCTAAATGAGGTGTAGTAGTAGAAGGAGGCGTGATAGACGGATAAAGGGATCAATAATACCATCCAGCCAGTAAAGGGGGTAGCAGAGAATAGCGGACTAAAAAAGCCGGTCAGTAGGAGTATGAAAATAACAGTCCAGCCTCTTCTGACCTGAATTAACATTTTGCGAACCTGATCCTGAATGTGATAAAAGCCAATTAAAAACGGAATGATTAATATGAACAATAATCCACCGATCCATACGGCGGGCAAGGTATTAGGAAAAGAAAAAGAAAGTGAAAACAAGGAAGATAGCTGACCAAGTTGATCCGTCCAAAATAATACAATGACCAAGAAATAAAATGGAGTCAGTAAGCCTAATAAAGCAATCAATATTTCTTGTAATCGGACTGGGCGTATAATAGCAACAGCAATCACAAACCAGATGGCCAACAATAAGGATGGCGGATATAAAAATACGCCCAAGCCAATAGCTAATCCGCGATTAAATAACGGCTTACGAATATCGGATAGCGTATAGCTTTCGAATAAATGAGCCAGCAGGAATAAAACTAATAAATTGATCAAAAGTGGTGCACTCCATGTAGACCAGGCAGGCAGTAATGAAGAACACAATAAATAAGCCATCCCAGGTAAATCCGTTGGCCGGCTTATCATTCGGTGACGATTAAAAAAGTAGTTGAGATAAATAGCCTGCCCTACTAACATAATAAAAGTGAGTAAAGAAAAAAGTAAAGGAGCCGCTGGCGTTAGTGCAATGATCCATTCAGTGATTACCCGAAACAATATTCCTTCGTGTTGATCAAGTAAAGGAAGCGAAGGCGATAGAAAAAGAGGCAGCTTTACTACTGCTGCAAAAACCAGCAGTAAAATAGGCGTGTAAGGGCTTTTCTTGTAAAATACTGCAATCAAGAAGACAGGGTTTAATTGTATTCAACTTTGGCAAAACAGATATAACCACGGTAAACAGTAGGTATAATCATAATACGGCTACTGACCTGTTTGCCTCTTGAAGGCATGAACTGGTGTCCATTGTCTAAATTTTTCAAAGCAGGATTTCTAGCGGCTTGTCCGTTTGACCGAATACTAATATCATTTAATAATTTATCCCTTCGTTCTTGCTGATTGTACAAAACATGCAATTCACCACCTGTGTTCATCAGTTGAAAAGAGAGCAGATCGTCAGTCTCATCATCAAACTGCGTTTTATTGATCACATAACTCCATTCTAACTCACCTGAAGAACTGAAAGACTGGATTAACACATTATCGGCATGGTAACGAACCGCCTGCTGATTACGTGGCATACTCCCCCACCACATGCGGTTTGAGTATGGAGACATATAGAAATTATTCATCCCCCACATTGGAGAGCCGTATAAGTAATCCCAACGATTCCAAGTATTAGCCCGAGACGTAGTATAATAAGACTCGCTACCAATAAGCACTCCACCGTCACGACGAGTAATAAGATGTCTGATAAAATAATCGTTAAATGCAGTTTTTGTACTGGCATTACCCTTTGCCTCCTGACGCAGTTCGTCTGTAAAAGTATGGAGACGCTCTACCGCGGCTACTGATCGAGCCTTATCATAAACCAAAAAATAATACCCATCAATTCCCCCTCTTCTTTCACGACTATATAAAGAAGTGAGAATATAACGCTTATTGAAATTGTCTATTTTAAGTCGAAGATTATCCAACCAATTCCCCTCGATGGAAAGCGGATGTTCCATCAAGGTATCTACCCCTGGTTTTAAGAAAAGCAAGGAGGCCTTTGCAATATTATCATTAAAGGTTCTTTGAAAACGAGTTAGTACAAGCGAACCTTCATTATCCACTTCAATATCCCCCAGCTGCTCATTACGATCCTCCATGGGAATAAATAACTGATTCTTTCGTATCAAATCCATCTTTTCATTAAAAATCATTGCGGACATGCGATAAAGTCCCCTCTCCCGGGTATTAATCTTGATCACTGCAATTTTTCGCCTATCCTCGCTTCCCGCAACAGCATACAGGCGGTTATCAGAGGCAAAACCTACATGCGTGGTATCCAATTCAATCAAATCGCCCATTCTTTTACCTAATCGGTCCAATTTGGCAGCAACACAATAAACAACATTGCGTCGCTCGAACTGATAAATCATCCAGACATGCTCGGGGTAGGCAAAAAAATCTACATTAATTGTTTTATCGGCATTAGGAAGATATCCCAGTTCCTCTTTGCCAGTTACCATCATCTCCTCATCCATTACCGTAATCCAGCTTCGGGAGCGATTATTCTTAAAAACTAAAAAATTACCTCCCACTCTTCCGATAATTTCAAAGTTCAAGCGTCTATTATCATCTTTTTCGGGGTCAGAATAAATAATCCGCTGCCCGAACGACTGTTCGTGGAATAGAGAAATTGCTAATACCACCCCAAGAGCAAAGATTTTTGCTAGTTTTTTCATAGCTCTGTAAAGTTACCTCGAATTGATTAACATTTTTGCCTATACCTTTGTTGTGTGAAAGTTTCGACCAACAAGTTAACGGGCGCTGGCCTGCTTGTAGCACTAGGAATCATTTTTGGAGACATCGGCACCTCCCCCCTTTACGTTTTTAACGCAATTATTGATAACCGTATTATTACGGAGGAGTTAATTCTGGGTACACTTTCTTGCATAATTTGGACACTAACCCTTCAAACCACTTTTAAATACGTTTTAATGGTCCTCCGAGCGGATAACCGCGGAGAAGGGGGAACGTTTGCCCTTTATGCATTAGTGAGAAGAAGGAGAAAATGGCTTGTTTTTCCTGCCATGGTGGGGGGCGCCTCCCTGCTAGCAGATGGAATCATCACTCCTCCCATTTCCATAACCTCAGCAATAGAAGGATTAAAAGAACTTCCTTCGTTGGGCATCCAAGAAGGAAGTAATACCGTAGTAATTATTGTGATTTCCATTCTGGCTCTTTTCTTTTTTCTTCAACAATTTGGTACCGCCTCCATTGGACAATTCTTTGGACCCATTATGTTTATATGGTTCACCATGTTACTTGTCCTGGGTATTACCCATGTTTTTGATGACCTGTCCATTTTTAGAGCCATCAGCCCACACTATGCTATAGAATTTTTAAGAACCTACCCAAATGGTTTCTGGTTGCTGGGTGCAGTTTTTCTATGTACAACTGGTGCCGAGGCCTTATATAGTGATTTGGGGCACTGCGGAAGAAGCAACATTCGCATTTCCTGGATCTATGTCAAAATCTGCTTACTGATTAATTATTTTGGTCAAGGTGCTTCCTTATTAGCCCAGCAATACAATTGGAACGGCAAACTTACCAATCTGGTAGATCTAAATTCTCCTATCACTAGCGCTATAAAAACACAGCTTCGCATCAATGCTTTCTACGATTTGATGCCACAATGGTTCATTATTCCTGGGGTCATCGTGGCAACATCAGCTGCCATTATCGCCAGCCAGGCCATGGTATCTGGAGCCTTTACGCTGATTAGTGAATCCATGCGTTTGAACTTATGGCCAAAACTAAAAATCCGTTACCCCTCCGAGGAGAAAGGGCAATTATTTATCCCTACCATTAATATTCTGATGTTCTTAGGTTGCATAGGAGTGGTTCTATACTTCCGTAAGTCCTCCAATATGGAAGCTGCTTATGGGCTGGCGATTATTGTTACGATGCTCAGCACAACTATCCTATTTGCCAACTACTTGGTATTACATCGAATCAAAGCCTCTTGGATCTATCTATTCCTAGTAGGATACTTAACAGTTGAGATATCCTATTTAATTGCGTTGCTTGTAAAATTCATGCATGGTGGATATATCACCCTCCTGATTGGGGTATTTATTTTTGCGGTAATGTATATCTGGTATAGAGCTAGAAAAATCAAAAATCGATATATTGAATTTGTAAGGCTCGATCACTACTTAGATAAAATACAGGAGTTGAGTCGCGATGCAACCGTTCCAAAATATGCAACGCACCTGGTATACATGACCAGTGCCAATAATCCTAAAGAGATTGAGCATAAAATAATCTACTCTATACTCAATCGAAAACCTAAAAGAGCGGATATCTACTGGTTTGTACACTTAGATACGGTGGATGATCCCTATGCATGTGAGTATAAAGTAACCCACATCATTCCTGATGACATTATCCGTGTTGATTTCAGACTCGGATTTAGAATGGAACCACGCATGAACCTCATGTTCAAAAAAGTAGTGGAAGAACTAGTCGCCAACCAAGAGGTAACCATAACAAGTCGCTACGAGAGTTTATCACAAAGTAAAGTAGTAGGTGATTTTCAATTTATGGTGATGGAAAAGTACCTGAGTCAAGACAATGAACTACCTTTTTTCGAACGAGTGATCATGAAGTTTTACTTCTGGCTCAAAGACCATAGCTTATCGGAGGAAAAAGGATTTGGCTTGGATCAGGCCAACGTAACAGTTGAGAAGTTCCCCTTGATTGTGGCCCCCGTTACTAATCTTCGACTCAAACGAGTAGAAAAGTAATTTATGATACCCACATTTTTGTGGTACATCCTCGGAAGTATTCTTCTACTTTCTATTCTTGCCTATCTGCTACAAGAAAAATTTATTTTTCGTCCAGAAATATTAAAAGCAGACTTCGCGTTTAAATACGAAATTCCTTTCCGAGAATATTTTTTTGACAGTGCCCCTGGAGTCCGAATCAATGGACTTCACTTTTATCGAGATAATCCAAAAGGACTAATTCTATATTTTCATGGTAATACACGCAGTATCAAAGGATGGGCGCGTTATGCAAAAGATTTTTACCGGTATGACTACGATGTGGTGTTAGTTGACTACAGGGGTTTTGGAAAAAGTACGGGTAAACGAAATGAGAAAGAGATGCTCAAGGATATGCAATATGTATATGACCAATTACGAGAAAAATACCCGGAGGATCATTTAATTGTATACGGAAGAAGTTTAGGCAGCGGATTTGCAACAAAAGTGGCATCAGACAATAATCCTCGTTACCTTATTTTAGATGCCCCCTATTTCAATTTCAAAAAAGTGATTGAACGGTTTTTACCATTCTTACCTGTTAGACTGGTCCTTCGATACCAGCTTCGATCTGACAAATGGCTTCCTCAGGTTAAATGTCATACCTATATTATTCATGGCACACGAGACAGACTCATACCCATTCGACACAGCATAGCATTGCAAGCACAACATCCCCGCAAAACAACCTTAATACGAATAGAAGGAGGCGGACACAACAATCTGCCTTCATTTGATGAATACCATAACTTTATTCGAGACATATTAAAATTCTAATGAAGCTTAATAACATATTCACTAAAGTTCACAAATGGAGAAAACCAATTGGTTGGTTCCTGCTCCTCTATCTTTTACTTGGATGGATCTTTTATGCCAATCAAGACAGATTTATTTTTCGAGCCCGCGTGATTCAAACTAATGAAACACTTAAAATTAATTCCCCCCACCAAGAGTTAAGCATCCCGATTGACCAACAGGATACTTTGCAGCTAGTCCTCTTTAAAACCGGTCGAACACCAGCCCGCGGAGTAGTGCTCTATTTTCACGGCAACCGAGAAAATGTAGAATGGTATGCTCCACAAGCAGATTTATTTACCCAGGAAGGATATGAAGTAATGATGATGGATTATCCAGGTTATGGGAAAAGCAGAGGCGAAAGAACAGAGAATAAAATTTACCAATGGGCAACTTGGGCCTATCAGCTAGCAAGAAAAAAATACGACGCCAAACAAATTGTTTTATACGGAAAGAGTTTGGGCACAGGAGTCGCTTCCTACCTGGCGTCAAAAAAAGATTGCAAACAATTAATATTGGAAACACCTTATTCGGATTTTCCAGCGGTGTTTTCTCATTATATGCCAATTTATCCGTTCAAAACTTTATTACACTATCAATTTCCCACAGAACAGTATTTACAACAAGTTGATGTTCCTATTCGAATAGTACACGGTACCAGTGATTTTGTAATTTCACATCAGCAGGCTATACAACTGACAAAAAGAAAAAAAGGAATTGAGCTACTGCTTATCAAGGATGGATCCCACAACAACTTATTTAACTTCCAGCAAGCGAGAATTACGCTGAGACAATGGCTATTGTGATGCTATTCTGCCAATAAAGAACCCGTAGCATCTACTCGCAAGCTATAAGTGGCCCCCACTTTTAAGGCTACATTTCGTTCGGTATGACTTACCGGAAAATCAAAGCAAACTGGATAAGCATATTCGGCCACGGCTTCCTGGATAATTTCATACGCTGTTTTACCAAAGGGACGCTCGGTGTCCTTACACTCTGTAAAGCCCCCCACAATTAATCCAGCAAGCGACCGCAACTTTCCACTTCGCTTATACTGGTGGAGCATCCGGTCTATATTATATAACTGCTCACCAATATCCTCGATAAAAAGGATTTTGCCCTCCGTATCCAAATCGGAAGAGGTCCCTACCAAATGAGCCAGTAAAGCCAAATTACCACCCACCAGTGGTGCAGTAACAACTCCCAACCGATTAAATACATGTTCGGGTCCTGAGCAGGCTGAACTAATCCCTTCCAATGCTTCTCGCAAGGAATGAATGTATTCACTTTTCCATCCCTCCCCATTAAAAGCAGTAGCCATGGGTGCATGTAGTGTTACAATTTGGTGATGACGATTAATATGTGCGTGAAGCACCGTAATATCACTATAACCAATAATCCATTTGGGAAATTGACTAAACTTTGTGAAATCAAGTTGCTCAATTATACGCCCGGTTCCATAGCCACCCCTACCACATAGAATTGCCTTGACGGTCGGATCGTCTAACATTCGTTGTAAATCAACTAAACGCTCCTGATCCGTTCCAGAAAAATAGGTTTGAGAGCTGCCTCCAACGGTTGAACCCTGAATTACGCGATACCCCCATTGCGTTAATACAGCAACACAGGTTTGAACAGCGGGAGCAGGCAAATAACCTGCTGGACATACCAATCCAATCGTATCTCCAGATTTTAAATAAGTGGGTGTAAGCATGACAAAAGCACTGTAAAGGTAATGCCTGCATTGTATTTTGGGCAAGCGTCGGTTTCCGGTATTTTTGCACCGCATGTCTACTCCAAAACGATATCTGGTTACCTCTGCTTTACCCTATGCTAATGGTCTAAAACATATAGGACACCTGGCAGGCGCCTATATTCCTGCGGATATATATGTTCGTTATTTACGTGGACAAAAAAGAGATGTTGTATTTGTTTGTGGCAGTGACGAACATGGTACGGCCATTCCAATACAAGCAAAAAAAGAAGGATCGACCCCCCAGGCAATTATTGATAAATATCACCAGGCGCTCAAAGAG
Organism: uncultured Bacteroidota bacterium; assembly: GCA_903846615.1. Taxonomy (GTDB): domain Bacteria; phylum Bacteroidota; class Bacteroidia; order Chitinophagales; family Chitinophagaceae; genus JJ008. The sequence goes on along the minus strand of CAINBK010000255.1, from coordinate 3,953 downwards.
GATTTTGAAGCCCTATCGGTGAGCTTTGATATTTATCACCGTACCAGTGAGCCGCTGCATCACCAAACTGCTGCAGAATTTTTTACGCACTTACATGAAAAAGGGGCTCTCCTTACAAAGGAAAGCGAACAATATTATGACCAAGCGTCGAATACGTTTTTAGCCGATCGCTATATCAAAGGAATCTGTCCTCATTGCAAAAGTGATCGTGCTTTTGGGGATCAATGTGAGACCTGTGGTCGTACACTAAGCCCTGACGAATTAATTAATCCGGTCAGTACCATCAGCGGAGCAACACCACAAAAGAAAAAAACTACACACTGGTATCTGCCCCTGGACCAGCACGAGGCATTTTTACGGGAGTGGATTTTAGAACAACATGCTAAGGACTGGCGTCCAACAGTTGTAGGTCAATGTAAAAGTTGGATTGAAGGTGGTTTACAACCTCGTGCAGTTACCAGAGATTTGGACTGGGGCGTAAAACTACCTGCTTCGATACAGGGGGGAGAGGGCAAAGTGCTATACGTTTGGTTTGATGCTCCCATTGGATATATCAGCGCCACCAAACAATGGGCGCTTGATCATGGAAAAGACTGGACTCCTTACTGGCAGGATAAAGAAACCAAACTGGTGCATTTTATTGGAAAAGATAATATCGTCTTTCACTGTATCATTTTCCCAGTGATGCTAAAACTGCATGGCTATATATTACCAGAGCAAGTTCCTGCGAATGAGTTTTTAAACCTGGAGGGCGATAAAATGAGCACCAGCAGAAACTGGAAGCTCGACATGCGTGATTATATTAATGACTTTGTTAAAGCAGAACAGGGAGGCGGGCAATGTGTAGATATGCTTCGCTATTATCTAACCCAAATAGCTCCCGAAACAAAAGACAGCGAATTCACCTGGAAAGGATTTCAAGATGCAGTCAATAGTGAATTGGTTGCCATCTTTGGCAACTTTGTAAACCGGACATGGGTACTCATGCATAAACTATGCAATGGAAAAGTACCACACTTGCATCCTGCATTGTTTGACGAAAATGAAAATAATCTCATACGTGATATTCAAGCTGCACCCGCACGTATCAGTGAATTGATTGAACAATATAAATTCAGGGAAGCATTATTCGAGGTGATGGACCTTGCCCGAAAAGGAAATCAGTACATGCAGAAGAAAGAGCCCTGGATGCTTGCTAAAAAAATAGATACTGACCCCAATGCGCAAAAACAGATTGACAATTGTCTGCACCTCTGTCTGCAATTGACCGCAAATCTTACTATACTGTTTAATCCTTTTTTACCTAACACCGCCCAAACACTCTTACAGATGATGAAAGTGGTAGACCGGATGTTGGATTGGGAAAATGCAGGGAATTTAAAATTATTGAACGCTGGTTACCCCCTACGAGCCCCTCAATTACTTTTTAGAAAAATTGAAGACCAAGAGGTAATCACGCAAACTGAAAAACTTCAAAACGGAATGACAAATCCCCTCTCCACCCCAGCCACTCCAACTTTACCAGAAAAAAATAATGCAGAGACCAATAAACCGGTTATTCAATATGAAGATTTTGCAAAACTTGAACTTCGATCAGGCATCATTCGCAAAGCTGAAAAAGTAGAAAAAGCAGACAAACTTTTAAAGTTGGAAGTTGAACTAGCTGGAGAAGTCCGCACAATCGTAAGTGGAATTGCCGAACATTATCAACCCGCAGATATAATTGAAAAACAGGTAACCGTAGTCTGTAATCTTGCCCCCCGAAAAATGCGGGGAATTGAGAGTAATGGAATGATATTAATGGCTACCGATAAGAACGGGAAACTACATTTTGTACATCCGGAGCATCCTATTGAACCGGGTTCCATCATTAGCTAGACAATAAAGTTTTTGGCGCTCACGAAATGAGCTAACTTAGAAATAGTAAATTAGTTGCATAACTAACTATTTAGCTATGAAGAAGCGTTTTATTAAAAAAGTGGCTGTATTAGGAAGTGGAGTGATGGGCTCCCGCATTGCCTGTCATTTTGCTGGCACAGGGCATCAGGTTTTACTGTTGGACATCGTTCCAAAAGACCTGCCGGCAGATGCACCCGCTGCTGCAAAAAATAGAATTGTAAATGAATCCTTGAAAGCGGCGCTTCAATCTTCCCCTGCCCCACTTTTTGAAAAGCAGTTTGAGAAGAATATTCAAACTGGCAATTTTGAAGATCATCTTCAAGAAATTGCCCAAGCAGACTGGATCATTGAAGTGGTTGTAGAACAACTGGAAATAAAAAAACAGCTTTTTGAAAAAGTGGAACGATTCCGCAAGCCTGGCACCTTGATCAGTTCAAATACATCGGGTATTCCCATTCACTCCATGATTGAAGGTCGCAGCGAGGATTTCAAAAAGCATTTCTTGGGTACACACTTTTTTAATCCTCCTCGCTATTTACAATTATTGGAGATTATTCCCACTCCCCTTACAGATCCAGCCATTGTTGATTTTCTCATGGCATACGGAGACAAGCAACTAGGAAAGACCACCGTTCTTTGTAAAGACACGCCGGCATTTATTGCTAACCGTATTGGCGTGTTCAGCATGATGGCCATCATGCACATCAAAGAAAAATTGAACTTGAATATAGATGAAATTGATGCCTTAACAGGTCCCATCATTGGAAGACCAAAATCAGCAACCTTTCGAACCGCCGATGTGGTGGGAATTGATACATTAGTAAAAGTAGCGAATGGCGTAGCTGCAAATTGCCCCAACGACGAATCCAGTCATTTATTTAAAATACCGGCTTGGCTGGAAAAAATGGTGAGTAATAATTGGCTGGGCGACAAAACAGGGAAAGGCTTTTTTCAAAAAACTAAAACAAAAGAGGGCAAAAAGGAAATTCTTACCCTCGACTTAGAAACGCTGGAATATAAGCCCCGACAAAAACCAAAGTTTCCATCACTTGATGCCGCAAAACCATTGGAGGATTTACACAGCCGGATAAAATTATTAAACCAGGCTACCGACAAAGCAGGTGAATTTTTTCAACAACTACATGCGCATTTGTTCTCCTATATTGGGCTACGCATTCCGGAAATAAGCGATGAGATTTATCGTGTAGATGACGCGATGAAAGCCGGTTTTGGATGGGAAATTGGTGCATTTGAAACCTGGGACTTATTGGGCATTGAAGCAATCATCCAAACCATAGAAAAGCATGATCTCCCTGTGGCCCCCTGGGTTAAAGAAATGGTGGCAGCCGGTAATAGTCAATTTTATAAAATTGATAATGGACAACGTTATTGCTATGATCCCGCAAGTAAGAATTATAAACCATTACCCGGTGGTAGCGAATACTTACTTCTAAGCCACCGAAGTGATAAACTAGTTTGGAAAAATGCTAGCTGCAAGCTAGTTGATTTAGGAGACGAAGTTTTAGGGCTTCAGTGGAATACAAAAATGGGAAGTATTGGCGGAGATGTATTAGCAGGCATACAAACAGCCATTGAAAAAGCAGAGGCCAATTACAAAGGACTAGTAATTGCCAATGAAGGATCTAATTTTTCCGCAGGGGCCAACGTGGGAATGATATTTATGTTGGCAGTTGAACAGGAATTTGATGAGCTGAATATTGCCATTCGATACTTTCAACAAACGATGATGCGGGTACGTTACTCAAATGTTCCAGTGGTGGTAGCCCCGCACGGATTAACCTTAGGAGGCGGATGTGAGTTAAACTTACATGCTGACCAGTGTTTTCCAGCAGCAGAAACTTACACGGGACTTGTTGAATTAGGAGTTGGACTAATACCTGGTGGAGGAGGAACAAAAGAATTTGTTTTGCGCGCAGGTAAAGAAATGCATTCTGATGAACCTGAGCTGAATACATTAAAAAACAGATTCATGACCATTGCAACAGCTAAAGTGGGAACATCCGCACAGGAGGCATTTTCTCTTGGGATTTATA
>CAINBK010000254.1:0-8065 GCA_903846615.1 uncultured Bacteroidota bacterium | reverse complement strand
CTAATATTTTTTCGCTGATGAAATATTCCCGCGTTCGCCCATCTAATTCAGATTTTTCTGAAAGCACAAACCGTTCTCTACTGCCAGCAATAATTAACCACTTATCGTTAATCCCATTGATCAGTTCACTACGAGTACGGCGCTTGATTGGCTCATTTTTGCTTGCGACTCCTGTCAATTTATTAACTTCCTCAACAGACACTCTTTTTCCTTTTATTGAATGGTCAAATAAGTACAAAATAAGTTGACGTTCCATTTCATTTAAAATCCCCACCCGATCTTCCAACGGCAATTGCGTATGCAAAGAGTTAGGTTTTTCAAAATCTGGAGATTTAAAACGTCTTCGCTTTTTAAGAACAAAGAAAAAGTAAAGCCCTAGGAGAACCAAGGCCAGCAGGAAGAAAACTATCCAGCTATACATCTTATCAAATCGTAAATCGCCCGTTTGCTTATTGGCCGCTTTGAAAAGTGGCGCACTTCGATCTTCAAAATCTAACTTGGAAACAGCAATACTATCATATGAATTAACAGCAATCTCCCCAAAGTATACATGTTCATCTGCATAGAAGAATAAGTTAGATACTCGATTTCTAAAAAATTTACGATACTGAGCAATTTTTTCATTCTTACAAAAAAGCTGCCGATTTGTTTTAAAATCAGTAACATAAATTGACTCGGGTGATTCGACCACTAGTAATCCCCAGGGTAGATGAATAGTACTATACCAGCCATAACTAAGGATATCCCCCAAAATTGTCCACTTCTTTGTGGCAAGATCAAGCACACTTAGAGAGGCATTATATTCAGCAGCCTTAAAAGGCATTGTACTGTCGACTAGTGACTGATTGATGCGATGTTGCACTCCAACATAGAAAAGTTTATTTTCAGCATCTACCCAGTAAAAGGAAGGTGCAAATGCAGTATTCATATCCTCCATTTTGCTAAATTCACTAATACTACCCTTCCAGTAAATCCCAGAGGCCTGCTGACAAAATATAGAGGGGCGTTCCTCAAATAAGGGAATCACATCCCACTCATGAGAATAGAAATTATATTGCTTTAAAGCGCCGTTTGTTTTCCAAAAACCATACCCACCAAAAGAGAATACGGATGAATCAATTGAAAAAATAGCTGCACAAAAATTATTTCCAGCATAAAGCGTTGAATCAACCCGTATCGCATCCAAGACTCCGGGACTTACCTCTTTGATTTCGTATAATTGTCCCGTTCCGTCGATTCCTAAGAATAGTTGCTTATTGGTTTTAATTAAATACTGTTTATTTTCTGAATAAGCTTTACTAACACGAGCTGGGAACAACTTGGTAAGCTCCGGTGCAAAGATTTGAGGAACTGATTCGTTAGTTGAAAGAAGTTTATAAAGTAATCCAGACTGCAACGGCTGAGCGCTCAGTTGGGCCATCATTAGAATTGAAATGCAAAAAAGAAAAAAAATACGCATTTGAAATTTTAAGCAGATGGACTAAATTAGATAAAATTAACTGCTTTCCATGCCACTTAACCTCCAAACTTTTAGGACCACGAATGTAGACAGAGCCATTCATGGATTCAACTGTTACAACAATCAACCACTAACTTACTGGACCACAGCTCTAGCCGGAGAAGTAGGTGAATTATGCAATATGATTAAAAAACTACAACGGGTAGAAAAAGGTGGTATTGATGGGGGTAGCAGCTACAAAGCCATTGATATAGACAAGAAAATGCTCCAGGAAGAAATAGGCGGGATTGCCATTTATTTGGACTTGTTAGCCTCTCTATTGGATATAGAACTGGAGGAAGCGATAAGAACAACCTTCAACAAAAAATCTGAGGAATTACATTTTTCTCAGCGAATTTGAGAACCCACACCTACCTGCATAATCGTTCCATAGGATAATGGTAATGCTCTCCTGAACCGGTCATAGGTTTCCGGAGAAATATTCTTGATGTCGAAAGGAACAAATTGAACATATTTTTTATCCGCCCCCTCATTGCGACCATACTTATATTCATAAGTAAACCACCCGTCTGATTGAAGTTTAAGGTCAGGCAAATCCAAATTAGGAACTGCAATAAAAAAAGCATCCTGTCTTGATCTGCTATGAAGAGTATTTTCTTTAGCAGCTACCGAATTCAGCTGCCGTAAGGATAAATAGGCTTCCTTAGCTGTTTCAACAGCTGGGTCAATCAAGCATACCTTCTTCGACAATACCTTACGATATCGGTAGCCACTCCCCTCCTTATAGTCATAGAGCTCTTGAAGAACCTGCGCAATAGTGTCACGCATATAAGGATAGTGTGTACAACCGAGTATAAGCGTATTTAATGGCTCCTTGTATTGCTCTCGCTTCATTTTTTCCAATAAGCTGACTAAATGATATCGTACATAATTAACAGGATCATTCAATTGCATTTCGGTGCAATTTCCCTTATCGTCGTACTCACATAATAAACTATTGCCGGTTTTTATAAACCCATATACCGCGGCAAGAGCTGTATCGATACGATATTGCGTGTGGGTTAACGAGGGGCCTTTATATTCTGGTCGAATTTTACTCACTTGATCTGCTAAAAAACTCCAATCCCGATCAATACTCTCCGCCAAACCATATCCACCTTGGCTTACAATAGATAAATTCTTTAAACCAACAGCCGAGGCCATTAACCGAAGTGTTTTTGGATATCCTTCTGATGCTACCGTACCCACTGTTGCAAAGACTCCCACGGTACCTCGCTCCATTTGTTGGTAGTTTAGTGCCGCTTTACAACCCGCATCAATCACTCCCACCACAGGTATATTGCTATCGACTGATTTTTTTATATCAGGTAATGCATAAGCTGTAGCTGTATTACATGCCACTACAATCATTTTTGCTGTTAGTTTGGGTTGAAGGACGTAAGTAGTTTCTTTTTTTATCGAATAGGTAGTATCTACGGACAAGAACTTCATGCAGCGCAGTATCTGCTCTTTCAGAAAAGCAGTTTTACCCGCTGCTGCATAATTCCCATAAGGCATATTGGCTTGGTCAGCCAGATAATGGAAGTACTCTCCAGAAAAATCTGGAATCCCATCAGGCTTTTGCTCTCCAGTTTTATTATTGAAAACATCTAAGGCAAGCATTGCTTCTAGCACGGTTAAGCCTCCAGTCCCTGAATCAAATACTCCAATTGGACGTTGCTGTGCATAACTCAATACTGATAAACTGAGCGCTGCAAAAAGACAGATCGAGTAAAATGGCTTATACATTCTGGAAAGTTAGGGTATATTTAATATTTTTAAGTATGCGAATTGAATTGTGGTCCATTGGTAAAGCCCATGAGGCTTTTGTTAAGTCTGGCATTGAAGAATTTACTAAGCGGCTGAACCATTATTTCAAAACAGAATGGATATTGATTCCGACCCCAAAATCTACTGGAATGCTTAGTGAGATGGACCTTAGAAAAAAGGAAGCAGCACTTCTCTTAGCATGGCTACAACCTGACGATTATTTAGTATTACTAGATGAACGAGGAAAAGAACTAAGTTCAACCGATCTAGCAGATTTTCTCCAAAAAAAAGCAAACACAGGTTTAAAAAAAATGATATTCCTGATTGGAGGAGCATATGGTGTTGATGCCACCGTGCAGCAAAGAGCGCAGTATACATGGAGTTTATCAAAACTTGTATTTCCACATCAATTAGTTCGACTTATCCTTGCAGAGCAATTATACCGAGCGGGAACGATTCTAAAAAACGAAAAGTATCATCACCAATAAATGACTACTACACTACAGCTCCTTATCGGTACTGCTGCCATATCGATTTTGGCAAATCATTTTTCTAGACTGAAAGAAAGCATGCTATTCAAACCAGTCCGGATTAAAAACAACCAAGAGTGGTATCGCTTTTTTACAAGCGGGTTTATTCATGCAGACTGGGAGCACCTCTTATTTAACCTTTTTTCCCTTTATCTTTTTGGCACATTAGTTGAAAACGCATACCAATCCGAATCATTGTTTGGCAGCAATGGAAATTCAATGTATTTGATCATGTATTTTTCATCTATCCCATTCTCATTATTATATAGCTATGTAAAATACAGGAGTAAATCCAACTATGCAAGCCTGGGCGCATCAGGTGCTGTAAGTGCGGTAATTTTTTCAGCAATCTTGATCGACCCCACTATTCAAATTGGATTATTCATTTTTCCTCCAATTATACCCGGCTATGTATTTGGCCCCTTATTTATTATACTATCGATTTGGATGGGAAAAAGAGGAAAAGATAATATCAATCACGCAGCACATATTGGAGGGGCGCTTTACGGATGGCTTTTTACGACTGCGGCCGCTAATTTCTATAACAGCCCCCAACAGCCGTTCAATACATTCATATCAATCCTCCTCAAAAAATTAGGACTGGAGTAACGGAGTGTAAGCGATACGAATCGCGCCTTGAGTTTTATCTTTTACCTTGAATCGTTCATCAATACGAATTCCAATTACCCAAACAATTTTTTCTCCGGCAGTTAAAACCCAAACTCTCTCTTTTTCAGGTAAAGAATATTTCAAATCAATTAGCAATCGAGCAACCTTCTTCTTTTTAGACATACCAAGAGGATAAAAATAATCTCCAGCCCGCCAACGACGAATTTGCAAAGGAAATTCCAAGTGCTGGCTTTCAAATGCAGCTACTTGGGAAGAACCCAATTCCTTTAAATCGACTTTTTTTATTTTTTGGAACTCTAATTTTCCGGCAGGAAATGCAATAGTTTGATCGTCTAAATCGACTGAAATAAAATCAGCATTCATCTGTTTCTGTGGCGAAAGAATAAGAAATTTGCGGTGCTTTACTAATCTCCAGTTGCCTTCACTAGCTACTAATTGCGCCCCTGTTCTCGCAACTAATAATCGCTCCGCTTCCATGATTTGACCAGGTGTAAATCCAAACGGTTGCAATAATTCATATAGGAAAGCTGTGCCTTGAAAACGCGCTAATTCAGCAATAGGAAACTGATACTCCCCATCTTTTCCCTTTAATAATCGTTGCGTTTGAACTGCTGTTAATTGTTTATATAGTTTTTCAATACTGGTAAAACGGACCTGATTATCACATAAGTTCCCCACTACAGAGGGAAATACTTTCTGAATAGCCGGAATAACTGTATGTCGAAAATAATTACGAGTATACTCTTCTTTTTGATTAGAGGAATCCGTCACAAAACTCAACTGCATGGCCAAGGCATATTGCTCCAGTTGACGCCTTTCATAGGATAGCAATGGGCGAAGAATAATTCCATTGCGTACAGGAATACCCGTCAGTCCACTCAAACCGGTGCCCCGTAAAAAATTCATTAGCAGGGTTTCAGCCTGATCATCCCTGTGATGTGCCGTCAAAATCCATTTAATACGGGAATACTGAATTGCTAATGAATTAAACCATTCATAACGAAGCTGCCTTGCGGCTTCTTGTACAGAGCATTGTTCCGCTGCAGCATATTCAGCTGTATCAAATCGTTGAACATGTACATTAATCCCCCAAGATGAGGCCAGTTTACGGACAAATAGTTCATCTCTTTCGCTCTCCTCTCCTCTTAATTGAAAATTACAATGTGCAAGCTCAATCGGATAACCCGCTAGCTTGCACAAATAAGTCAGCACCACTGAATCAAGCCCACCACTGATAGCAATCAATAAAACATCATCCGATAAAACCGGAGCGATTTTTTCAAGATTTTGTTTAATAGATAGCGTATCCATCTGTTAGAAAGTTAACTCCTCCCAAGCAGAACGAAGTTCGTTATAAGCGTGCAAATCATTTAATAACTTGGCTTGCGCCATCCCACTTTCATAGACAAGGACCGCCTTTTCTGTGTCGCCGGATTCCGCAATTAGTTTTGCCAAATGGTAATAAGTCCCTACATAAGTTGGGTCAGCTTGTAAAACCTGCTCGAAATAATTACGAGCGGTTTGCAAATCGCCCAATTTGGTATACTCCAACCCCAGTGCATGTAATAAAAAACAGTCACTGGGACTATCCCCTAGCATATCTTTAAGCTTGGAAATTCTATCCATAATTATTCGGTAAAAGGATGAAAAAATGCCATCAACCTCTTCGCCGGACATGCAGCAAAACTTATCTTTGCATAGTTGCAACAACAACTTTTAAGCTGCATTAACTTTTTTTATGAAGATTCTGGTTTGTATCAGTAAAACGCCCGACACAACGGCAAAAATAGCTTTCACGGACAACAACACGAAATTCGACACAAATGGTGTCCAGTGGATCGTAAACCCTTGGGATGAGTGGTTTGCTTTAGTTAGAGCTATCGAACTCAAGGAGGCTGACCCGAGCATTACGCTTCATCTTATCACAGTTGGAGAATCAGATGCTGATCCCATTATCAGAAAGGCTTTAGCCTTAGGTGGTGACGAGGCAATCCGTATCAATGCTTCTCCGGCTGAAAGCCAATTTGTAGCACACCAAATAGCGGCAATTGCCAAAGAAGGTAATTACGACCTGGTGTTGACAGGCAAAGAGACAATTGATCATAATGGGTCAACCGTGGGTGGGTTAATAGCCGGTGAAACCGAACTGCCTTACATTAGCCTTGCCACCAAACTAGACCGCCAAGGAAATACCTTGACAATTACTAGAGAAATTGAGGGTGGTCAGGAAGTATGTGAAGTAGAAATACCCGTAGTGGTTAGTGCACAAAAGGGAATGGCTGAAGCCAGAATTCCAAATATGAGAGGAATTATGGCTGCAAGAACTAAACCACTCAAAGTGGTTGAACCTATCGCTACAAATGAATACACCCAAGTAATTCAATTCGAATTGCCTGCTCCTAAATCTGGTGTTAAACTGATTGCACCCGATCAAGTTGAGGAATTAGTTCGCCTTCTTCATGAAGAAGCAAAAGTTATTTAAAAATAAGACCCCCACCATGAGCATTCTAGTTTATATTGATATTGCCAACGGAAAAATAAAAAAATCAACACAGGAGGTTATCTCCTATGGTGCAGATTTATCAGCAATCACAGGAGAAAAGCTAATCGGAGTAGCCATCGGCAATTGCCAAGACCAATTAGAGGAGTTAGGCTCCTTTGGCTTACAAGAAATAGTGCATTTAGGTAAAGATTCCAATCGCAATGCTCCTGCCGAAACAGATGCTTGGGCCATTGCAACGCTTGCCATAGAAAAAAAGACCACCACATTGCTTTTCTCACATTCGATAAGCGGTAAATTGCTCGCCCCCTTGACTGCATCCCGACTGAAGGCTGGTTTGGTATCAGGAGTTATTTCTCAACCAGATCTGACTGATGGCTTTATTGTAAAAAGATCTGTCTTCTCTGGAAAAGCCTTTGCTAAGGTTGCCATTAAGACTCCTACACGTGTACTAACAATTAACCCCAACTCCTACCCCGTAAAACAACGTAATGGCACTGCGGAGGTAACAAATATTGCATTAGAAGGTCCTGCATCCAGAGTTAAAAGCATAAGCATAGAGAAAACTTCAGGTGAATTGCCGCTAACAGAAGCCGGAATTGTTGTTAGCGCTGGAAGGGGTTTAAAAGGACCTGAAAACTGGGGAATGGTAGAGCAATTAGCCGGAGAGTTACATGCAGCGCTAGCTTGTAGCAGACCTGTAGCAGATGCTCACTGGCGCCCTCACCACGAGCATGTTGGACAGACTGGTGTAGCCATAGCGCCAAACCTGTATATAGCCATTGGGATTTCCGGCGCCATACAACACCTAGCAGGCGTTAACCGTAGTAAAGTAATTGTAGTCATCAATAAAGACCCTGAAGCACCCTTCTTTAAGGCGGCAGACTATGGTATAGTTGGAGACGCCTTTGAGGTAGTTCCTCAATTTACGGCAGCACTTAAAAAAGTAAAAGCAAGTTAGGAATAGCCCTGGCTGCAGCTCTATATTTGTAGGCGGAATGAAAAAAATTGAATTAGAAATTATAGCAATTTCCCACAGTATCACACAAACACAATCCTATGCTGTTGTGTTGGGTGAAGTCAATGGCTCACGTAGATTACCGATTGTTATCGGCGGCTTTGAAGCACAAGCAATTG
>CAINBK010000253.1:0-2187 GCA_903846615.1 uncultured Bacteroidota bacterium | reverse complement strand
TTGTTCATTTAAGCTTTTTTAAAAACCGGTGCAACGATCGGTAAAAAGCTTTAAAAAAATTAATCGTGCACCCTTTAATAAAATGAAACGACTGGCGTCGAACTATTTAATTATACGCGTCTCTTTTTAGGAGGACGACATCCGTTGTGAGGCATTGGTGTAACATCCTTGATCATAACCACCTCAATTCCGCTTTGTGATAAAGAGCGAATTGCGCCTTCACGTCCAGAGCCTGGACCTTTTACATATACATCTACACGCTTCAACCCCGCATCAAATGCCACTTTCGCAGCATCAGCAGCCGCCATTTGAGCAGCATAAGGAGTATTCTTCTTAGAACCGCGGAAACCCATTTTACCAGCACTGCTCCAGGAAATTACCTGTCCAGTTTTGTTGGTAAGACTGACAATAATATTATTGAATGTCGCAGAGATATGCGCATCACCATAAGAGTCAACTTTCACGACTCTTTTCTTAGAGGCTTGCTTTGCGCTGGGTTGCTGTTGTTGTGCTTTTGCCATTGTATTACTTGAGGTAGTCTTTTAATTATTAGCTATTATTTCTTAGGAGCCTTCTTTTTACCGGCAACTGTTCTACGTTTTCCTTTGCGGGTACGGCTATTTGTTTTAGTACGCTGGCCACGAACCGGCAATCCTTTACGATGACGAAGTCCGCGATAACAAGCGATATCTAACAAACGTTTAATACTCATTTGTACCTCAGAACGTAATTGACCTTCCACTTTTAGTTCATCAGTGATAACGCTACGAATGGCATTCAATTCGTCGTCATTCCACTCATTTACTTTTTTGTTACGATCGATATTGTTCTTATCGAGAATATAGCGAGCAGTAGAAGGACCAATCCCATAGATATAGGTCAATCCAATCTCCCCTCTTTTCTGTTTTGGTAAATCAACACCGGCAATACGAGCCATAATTGAGTATTAAAAATTAATTGGTTTAAAATAGGATTAACCCTGGCGCTGCTTGTAACGAGGATTTTTCTTGTTAATGATGTACAGCTTGCCTTTACGACGGACAATCTTACAATCTGCGCTGCGCTTTTTGATAGAAGCTCTTACTTTCATCTTTATTCTGTTTAACAGTCTTATTTATAACGGAAATTGATCCGTCCCCTTGTCAAATCATATGGAGAAAGTTCAACACCAACTTTATCACCGGGGAGAATACGGATGTAGTGCATTCGCATCTTTCCTGAGATCGTGGCTAAGATTTCGTGTCCATTTTCCAGTTTTACCCGGAACATAGCATTTGATAATGCTTCTAAAATGACTCCATCCTGCTTGATCAGCGGTTGTTTCGACATACGATTTTAAGGGGTGCAAAGATAGGTCGTTATCAGAGAATAACGAAGAAAATCCCTAAAATTTTGAAAGTGAGGGGATTACTCAGCCCAACTCATTACATATCCTTGATTTTCAATATCTAAGGCCTGCTTTGTTAACATAAGGGGACGGAAAGTATCCACCATCACGGCCAATTCCTTTGTTTCCTTGGCACCAATGCTCTTTTGAACAGCACCTGGATGGGGACCATGTGGAATACCAGCCGGGTGAAGTGTGATCATACCACGGGTAACACTTTTACGACTCATAAAATCGCCGTCGACGTAGTAAATCACTTCATCACTGTCGATATTGCTATGATTGTAAGGGGCTGGGATTGCCTGTGGGTGGTAGTCGTAAAGTCTGGGAACAAAAGAACAAACCACAAAACTGTTGGTCTCAAATGTCTGATGAATCGGAGGCGGCATATGTACCCGTCCTGTGATGGGCTCAAAATCATGAATGGAAAAGATGTAGGGATAACAACATCCATCCCAACCTACCACATCAAAAGGATGTGTTCCATAATGAAGACCATACAGCATCCCCTTTTTCTTAGCGCGGATCAAAAAATCTCCTTGCTGGTCAATGGTGAGCAAATCTTGTGGAGGACGAATATCGCGCTCACAATATGGGGAATGTTCCATGAGCTGTCCGAAACGACTCATATATCTTTTAGGAAAACGCAAGGGCGAAAAAGACTCTACGATAAACAGCCGATTCACAGGCGTATCAAAATGAATCTGATAGATGGTTCCTCGTGGTAAAATAATATAATCGCCATAGGAAAATGGTAGCTGCCCGTATTGTGTCAACACTTTACCGGATCCTTCATGTAC
>CAINBK010000252.1:0-2257 GCA_903846615.1 uncultured Bacteroidota bacterium | reverse complement strand
TAAAAACTCCGAATGAACGATTTGCTGGAGCAGAGGATACTTATTGTATTGAAGCACTCATGCAGGATGGAAAAGCATTACAAGCAGGCACTTCACATTTTCTGGGACAAAACTTTGCAAAGGCTTTTGATGTGAAGTTTAGTGATCGTGAAAATAAACTCGATTATGTTTGGGCAACTAGTTGGGGGGTAAGTACTCGCTTGATAGGCGCACTGGTGATGGCGCATAGTGATGACGATGGATTGATTTTGCCTCCTCGGATTGCACCTGTTCAAGTTGTACTTGTTCCGATTTATAAAGGGGACGAACAAAAATCATTGATTGATGAGAAAGTTAATGGTATCGTAAACGAATTGAAAAATGCAGGCGTACGCGTTAAATATGACAATTCTGATCAGGCCAGACCAGGATGGAAATTTGCAGAATACGAAATGAAAGGCGTCCCGCTTCGTGTTGCGATCGGAGCGCGGGATCTTGAGCAAGGCGTTGCTGAGTTAGCTCGTCGGGATACAAAAGAGAAAAGATCAGTTTCTATAGATGTATTAGTGGAGGTTATTCAAACTGAGTTGGTGGCTATTCAGCAGCAATTACTAGATCGTGCCCGTGCATTTCGGGACGCGCATATTACAAAGGCTGATTCCTGGGAAGAATTTCAAAATGTATTGGATAGCAAAACAGGATTTGTTGCAGCGCATTGGGATGGCACTCCAGAAACTGAGGAAGCAATCAAGGAAAAAACCAAAGCGACCATTCGTTGCATACCCCTAAATAATCCCGCAGAAAAAGGAGCTTGTATCTTAACTGGAAAGCCCTCGACACAGCGTGTGCTTTTTGCAAGGGCTTATTGATCATGACCTACACATCCCAACAGTTTGAAGAAGGCGTTATGTTGCTTGTGGATAAGCCACTGGGATGGACTTCTTTTGATGTGATTCGAAAACTCCGCCACCTGATTCGCATTCGTAAAATTGGGCATGCTGGCACGCTCGATCCGTTAGCTACTGGGTTGCTGATTGTCTGTACCGGGAAGTTCACCAAGCGGATTAATCAGTACATGGCGCAGCAAAAAGAATATACAGGTACCATCACGATTGGGGCTACTACTCCGACTTATGATTTGGAAAGTGAACCCACTGATTTTATAGCTACCGATCATATCACGCTAGCGCAAGTTCGATCCATATTGCCGCAATTTACAGGTCCTATACAGCAGGTTCCTCCTGCGCATTCTGCAATCAAAGTAGATGGCAAGCGTGTTTATGAATTAGCGCGAAAGGGAAAGGAGGTGAAGCTAGAGCCTCGCTCAGTACATATTTACTCATTTGAGTTGCTAAGCCTGCAAGATGCACAATTACAATTTCGTGTGGTGTGCTCCACCGGCACATACATACGAAGTTTGGCAAATGATTTGGGACAGGCATTGGGGTGTGGTGCTTATCTAAGTTCCTTACGAAGAACACGTATTGGTGAATTTGACGTTGCGCAAGCCCAAACGATGGAATCATTTGCTGCTACCACGCTTAAGAACAATTCGTCCTTATAAATTGAAAGGGTAGTTTATACCTAGTTGAAACTGATCCATATCCTGAAGACGAGGGTAGCCAAACCATTTATTTTGATAATTGCGGTTGGCAGGAGATGGACTTGGATCTTTTGCTTTTAGCGAGTAATCAAGTCTAATAACAAAATAAGTGAAGTCTAATCGTAGTCCAGTTCCAATTCCTACGGCAAGATCTTTACCCAATCGACGCAACGAAAAGATTTCTTCCGGTGTTCTCCCTTCAGCTTTCTTCAGATACCAGATATTTCCAATATCAGCAAAGAATGCACCATTTACTTGCATACCTGCTATATTAAACCAAGGAAATCTGAACTCTGCGTTTCCTTCTAATTGCAAATCGCCATAGCGTTCTGGTAATCCACGGTTGCCGTATTCTTGTATGGATGATCCTGGTCCAAGTTTTCGAAGCCCCCATGCTCGCATACTATTTGGGCCTCCTGCAAAATACTGTCTGTAAAGGGGTAAGTTAAACCGATTAACAGGATTTCTGGTTTGGTCCAAGGCATAGCCTACTCCGGCAAAGAAACGAAGGGCTATTGCTGTTTTTTTGAATGTATACTTTGTCGATAAATCCAAATCAAGTTTAACAAATCGAAAAAGATTAGTATCCAATAATGGACTTCTTACTAATCCGCTGAGCAAGCCTGACTCTTCAATATTTAAACGAACATTTTGAATTTTATTAGCCTTTTGTCG
>CAINBK010000251.1:0-10412 GCA_903846615.1 uncultured Bacteroidota bacterium | reverse complement strand
TGGGTAACCGGCATAATACCAAAACTATTGGTAGAATGGGAGGTTGAACACAGAGCCATCTCCGAATTAATTGTATGCGATGACATGCATGAAAGAAAATTGAAAATTTACAGTAAAGCAGATGCTGTGCTTGTTTTACCGGGAGGTGTGGGCACCCTCGATGAACTATTTGAAGTGCTAACCTGGAATCAATTAACTATTCACGATAAAGAAATCTTTATTCTAAATACCAATAATTTCTACGAATCGCTACTCAAGCAACTAGATACTATGAAAGCAGAAGGATTTTTGACGGCTAATTCGCTGGACAAATTGCATATTCTCGAAAAGCCGTTGGACCTTCTTCGTTTGTTATAAGGCCGATTTTATTTACCCTGAAAAAGCGGAAGCTGAAGTCCCGCCAGCTATAGAACACTAAATAACCTTACCCGCATTTAATATTGAATTTGGATCAAAAACTGATTTGATAGAACGCATTAAGTCAAGACTCTTTGCATGAAATACAATGGGCATAAAATCCTTTTGAATAAGACCAATCCCATGTTCTGCACTGATAGTACCTCCCAAACGGTATACAATTTCAAATAACTCTGTCAGTATTTTTTTCATTTCTGGATCCCCATAACTATTGGGGGTGCCCTCTTTACGTAAGCGCACATGTAAATTACCATCTCCAGCATGACCATAACACACTACATCCACCTGGTGCTTTTTCCCCAAGGCTTTTAACTCACGAATTAAAGTAGGCAACTCTGCTCTTGGAACAACCGTATCCTCCTCAATCGTATATCCTACTAATTTTACAGCTTCAGCTGCCCTTCGTCTGAGTTTCCACAGCCTCTCTTTTTGTGTGGTATCTTCTGCAAAATATATTTCCCCAATATCGTATTGCGTCAACAATTCGCCAATGGCCTCCATTTCCCGCATTAATACATCCTGGTCATTGCCATCCACCTCAATAATAAGATGTGCGGCTGTATCCTCCGTAATAGGAACGGCTGTATCATCTACCATTTTACTAACTATACGTAAGGCATCGATTTCCATTAACTCAAGGGCACTGGGTGTAAAACCTGCTCTAAAGATGGCGCTAACTGCCTCACCTGCCTGCTCCAGATTACGAAAGGGAACTAGCATCAATAAATCATGTGTCGGAAGTGGTATCAGCTTGAGGACAATTTTGGTAACAATTCCCAAGGTACCCTCGCTTCCAACCAACAATTGTGTGAGATTATATCCGGTAACATTCTTAATAACATTAGAACCGGTCCATATTATTTCGCCCGTAGGCAAAACCACCTCCAGATTCAACACATAATCCTTGACCACTCCATACTTCACTGCTTTTGGACCCCCACTATTTTCAGCAACATTACCTCCAATAAAACAGGATCCACGACTACTTGGATCTGGCGGATAAAATAATTTTTTTGCCTTGACTGCATTTTGTAATACCTCAGTAATTACACCCGGCTCGGTGACAACCTGCAGATTACGCTCATCGATTTCAAGAATTTTATTCAACCGCTCCGTACTAAGTAATACCCCTCCCAGATGCGGCAAAGCACCACCACTTAATCCAGTTCCTGCACCTCTTGGTGTAACAGGTATAAGATACTGATTGCATATTTTTAAAATTGCACTGATCTCTTCCGGAGTACGTGGCTTAACAACTACCTCAGGTAAAAAACGGAGGTTTTCTGTTTCATCATGTGAAAAATGTTCCAATGTTTCCTGATCCAGCAATACATACTCGCTACCCAGAATTTCACGAAACTGATCAACATGTTGGCTAGTTAAAGCTCCTTGCTTGGGCATAATAATAGGTTGAGCCCAAAATTCGGCATAAATAAGCAATAAGAAAAGTCAACGGAAAGTTGGGCAAAGCGACTGCTGGCGATTTCCCCGATAAGGGTCTGCAATACCCTGCTTAGTAATTGAAAACTCAAAGGCCCCTCTGCGATTTGTAAAGTTTTTGAGTGTAGAGGCGGTAACATCGTAACTGAAAGTAAACTGCAGTTGTCGCAAACCCAATCCAACCTGAGGGATCATCGATTCACTGAGACAATAATAGGCCCCCGCAGATAGCGTGTACTCGCCATCCCCCGAAACATTATACAAGGCTGCTAATCCACCCACTGCCTCCCAAGAGCCAGCTTGTCGGGAATAATAAACGTTCGGCTGGATTATTACTTGATCATTTAGTTTAAAGCTTGCATTTAAAAAACCATTATACCGAACTGCAACTCGATTATCAATTCCTGTTGCATTAGCCCAAAAACTCTCGGTGGGCCTGTTCAGGTGCATAGCGGAAAAACCCGCATTAATATATACGGACGAACTGGGGAAATAGGCATAATTCATACCCACTTGCAAATCGAGATAATTTGTTTGATTGGCTGTAAGTAATGGGGCTTGTGCACTTTGATGAACATCAAAAAACTGTCCATTCCATTGAGAGGGAAAAGTTAGATCAGCTGTAGTAATTCTTTTGTTTGCCCATCCTACATTAAAACCAAGACTTAGTAAACTTCCATTATTGATCATTTGATGATACGCCAATGAGCCATACACTTTTGTAGAAGTTAATACACTGGTTCCTGCCACATCTCGAAGTATCAGTCCGCCAGCTCCCAGCCAACCTGTTTCCTCTCGATTTTGCAATAACTGCAAATCACCATAGGCACTTATTGTTTTATACGGAAAAGCGGAGAGTGAGGCCCATTGGTTTCTATAATTAACTCCCAAACGATAATCGCCATCCGGTATAAATCCTGTGTTAGCCGGATTGATCAATAATGGCGTTTGCATAAACTGAGAAAAATGAAGGTCTTGCCCCTGCATTTGCAGCGACAAAAAGGAAAAGATTAGTATGAATAAACGCTTCATTTTCGTTTAACGAATTAATGTAATATCCCCTTTTTTGCTAAGTATCCTGCCATCAAAAAATTCTACTGAGAGTGTATACATATAAACATCCATTGGCTGCAGCACCCCTTTGAATTTTCCGTCCCAACCAATAGACTGATCGCTAGTTTCAAAAACTTTTTGACCCCAACGATTCCAGATCTCCCATTTGAGTTTTACCATCCCAAAACCCTTTACTTGTATCACACTATTAATATCCCCACTCTGTGGGGTAAAAGCAGAGGGCACATCCACCAGTGGATTAATAGATGCCTCTACGGTTCTGCAAAAAACACGAGGACAATCCAATTGATTATAGGCGGTTAAACAAACCTGAAAAGTTCCTGCTGATCGGTACTGATAAGTGATGGGCAGTCTTGAAGTGGTAAGCAAGCTGTCTCCATTACCGAATGTCCACTTAAAGCGGATAGCATCTTGACTGGACTGATTGGTAAATGTGTGGGACGTATTAGGAATTGGAGTTAACGGTGAAAAACTGAAATTAGAGGACGGAGCATCCAATACCTGAATAGTAAATCGAGCCGTATCAGTAAGATTACAAGTGTTGGGATTATTGGCAACTAACAATACTTGGTAAGCGCCTGGTGTTGTATACGTATTAGAAGGACTGGCTTGGGAGGATGAATTTCCATCACCAAATATCCACTGGTAGGTTTGTGCGGCAGTAGACGTGTTATTGAATACAGCATTAAAAGGCGCACAACCAATAGAGCCAGTCGTAAAAGCAGCTTTCACATTTTCTGCTACCGTAACGGTAATACGTATTGAATCTGGCGCATTACAATAAGTAGTATCCACCAAGTAAAGTGTAACCGGATAACTTCCCGGGGCCGAGTAGCTGTGCAAAACAGGACCTGGCCCAGCCGTAACAGAGGTGGAACCATCTCCAAAATTCCAGATAAAAGAATTTGCACGAAACGGATAGCCTGGTAAAGTAGTCGATAAATTATCAAAGCGATAATTGAATGAAGTACAGGGCGCTAACTTAACAGGATTAAAATTCAGACTTGCCTCAATATTACCTACCCGAATCTGCACATAAGAAGTATCCTTACCATTACAAGAAGATGGATCCGTGGCAATCAACATAACTCGATAAGTTCCTACTGTAGAAAACGTATGAGTATTATTAGGTGTATTAGTCGTAACACGGGGTGAACCATCTCCAAAGTCCCATTCATAGGACTGCGCGTTCCCCACTGTATCAAGAAAAGCAACAGTAAGAGGTACACAACCCAAGGTATCCCCCGCCACATTATTGATACTAGAGCGGACTGCACTTTGAACACCTGCCAGATTCATCGCAATTTTTACCATGGTTAAACTACAACCTGCCCCACTCGAGTTATTAGTGGTTGACCAGGCACCAGCAGTAACTGGATAATTTGGACGTGGACCATTACCAATGGTGCAGTTTCCACAAATAGCTTGATAAATAGCTCCACTGCGGTCAAATCGACTGGTGCCTCCGTCAACGTGGTCATTTCCTCCATTCACAGAATTGTCTTCGCCAAAAAAACTACCAAACAATTGACCACTTGCATCCTTCTTTAAAACAAAAAAGTAAAAATCCTTGCCATCCGTATTTGATTTGAACGCATCAGGGGTTACTGGTAATCCGGCAGTGCCTGCACTCGTAAAGCCAGAACCAAAACCCGTACCACCCCAACCAGACATGTAAACATTCTCGCAACGATCCACTAAGAATGCAACAGGTGAAATATTAGGGATAACGGAGCCGGAACCAAATGCAGTGGAATAAACAAAAGCAGAGAGGTCTGGCTGTAATTTGGCTATGAATTGTTTTCCAGCTGGATTATTAAACACTGCATTCAGAATAGGCCAGGCACCAGTAGTTTGTCCCATCACATAGGGAAATCCATTCACGTCGAACTGCACACCAAATACCTGATCAATTCCCGTTGTTCCAACATAAGTAGTACGTAATCGCTGTGAACCATCTGGTGAAATAATAGTAAGGTATCCATCAATAACTCCTCCTAATACAGGGCCAATAATGGTACCTGTTTGAGAAGTTGGAATCAAATTAGGGCTTTCGGTACCTCCACCCATATATACATTTCCATTGCTGGGATTTACAGACAATACATATCCCGCATCATTAGCAGTTCCACCAAAAAAACTTGCAAGAAGAAGAGTAGAAAGATTATTAGATAGTTTGAGGATAACCGCATCCTGTAAACCACCTCCAAAATTGGTTTGAAAGGCACCCGCGGTAACAGGAAATTTTCCTGAGCCTGAAGTAACCCCGCTTGACTGTGTATGGGAAGTGATCCAAACATTTCCCCCTTGATCTAGAACAATCTCCCCTCTTCCATCATCACCATAATTCCGCTGCAAGGAGTTCAACGCTCTTGTTGTGGCAATATTAACTCCATCGGCACTACTGCCACCAATTTTACGTGCTCCAAGCAAAGCGGTACCGGTTGAATTAATTTTAGCTACTACAATATCAAACCCATCTCCAGCCAAAGTGCCATTGCCTATCACAGGAAATCCAGTAGTTGTATTCGGAGAATTAGTTCGTCCAGTTAAAAATAAATTTTGCTGTGCATCCACTACTAAACTATGTGGTTGTTCATTCCCAGATCCTCCCAAGTAGGTTGCCCATAAGCGATTCCTACCGTCCGCACTCAATTTGATTAAACACATATCAGTTTCACCACCTTGAAAATTAGATTGTATAGCACCTAGTGACGTTGGAAATCGACCCGCATCATTAAATACTATTCCGCCTGCAAAAAAACTACCATCTGGACCATAGGTGGCAGTGAATCCCCAATTGTCTGCAGTGCTTCCAGAGAATGAGCAAAAAATAATGGAAGGATCAATTACTAAAGGCAGTGATTTATCATAATCGCCTATTTCAAAACGAACCAATTGGTCTTTTAAACTATATCGACAGGAAACAACTGCCCTTCCTTGGGTTGTAGGTTGATAGGTGTATGGAGCAGATTCGCGAAAAGTACCGAGTGATGTATTCACCAATAACTCTTTGTTCTTCACAGATAACCCATTTACACCCGCGTACTGCAACAGGATGTCTTCAACACGTCCACCCGGCTTCACAAGAAAATCATACTTGAGTGTACCTTGATCCGTATAATAACGTACATCAATATTTGGATACACATCCTTAACCGTAATAACCTGATAGATGGAGCAGGCTGAAGCCCAACGGGAGGAATCAATTCCAAAAAAATAATTATTGTAAGTAGGCACTTTTTTTTCAGGAACAATATTGGAAGTTATTTTTTTCTCAACGCCCTCTTTAGTCAGAAATCGAACCTCCCAAGCATGGGAACGAATTAAAAAAGTATCATTAGTGCGGTGCTTTGCTTCCTGCAGACGTACCATATCAGAGGGGCTATGCTGCACCAAGGTGTGCCCTCGATCTTGAATAAAAAATACACCATTGGAAACTTCACCCCGATAGCGAACAGCTTGGTTCCACTGCCCTTTATTTTCCACAAACTGAATAGCCTCCTGTGCACAGAGGAATTGAACAGGGAGCAAAAATGTAAGTATGTAGAAAAGCAGTTGCAACTCGTTGAGTTTATAGTAAAGTAACGAATTTAGAGTCCTGAGGTTTGGAAAAAACTGTTAAGAACCAGGCTTTAACCTGATTTTGACTATCCTATGACTGATCCACTTAAAAAACGTTCAATCCCTCAGGATATTTTACTCCAGTTTACATTAGTTTTTTGTTGCTGAAGATATAATCGGAGTGGTTGATTTTCAGGGCTTACAAGCGTAGGATCTTTATCCAACAGTTGAGTCACCTGTTGGCTAGCGGTCTCCAATAAAGAACGGTCTTGCATAATATCGGCCAGTCTGAAATTCAATGCACCGCTTTGACGAGTGCCCTCGATTTCCCCAGGACCTCTCAATAAAAGATCCTTTTCGGCAATTTCAAATCCACTTGAGGTTTGCGTCATTATCTTCATTCGCTCCCTAGCCTCTTTCCCAATTGTTGGCGGGGTAAGCAGGACACAATAACTTTTCTCAGCTCCCCGGCCCACTCTACCACGCAACTGATGCAGCTGCGATAAACCAAATTTCTCAGCACTTTCAATAAGCATAACACTGGCATTCGGAACATTTACACCCACTTCAATGACTGTAGTAGCTACCATGATCTGTGTATCACCAGTAACAAACCGCTGCATGTTTGTTTCTTTCTGAACTGCGGGCTGCCGACCATGTACCATACTGATCCAATAGTTTGGTTCAGGGAAAAAGGCTTTTACCTCCTCATACCCCTTCATCAGGTTCTCATAATCCAGCTTTGCACTTTCCTCAATTAACGGATAAATAATATATGCTTGTCTACCCTTGGCAACCTCGGATCGAATAAATTCCATGACGCGACTCCGGTCTTTTTCATAACGATGAACTGTTTGAATCGGTTTACGACCTGGGGGCAATTCATCAATAACACTATAATCAAGATCACCATAAGCAGTCATGGCTAACGTACGAGGAATAGGGGTAGCCGTCATCACTAAAATATGAGGAGGCACCGTTGCTTTTTTCCATAGACGGGCTCGTTGTGCTACTCCAAATCGATGTTGCTCATCAATCACCACCAACCCAAGTTTTTTAAACTGCACCGTTTCTTCAATTAGCGCATGCGTGCCCACTAAGAGTGAGAGGGACCCCTCCTCCAACGCAGCTAGTATTTTTTTACGCTCGGCAGTTTTAGTTGATCCTGTTAACACTGCAACAGTAAGATTCATCGTAGCTAGTAAAGAGCGGATAGAAGCATAATGTTGCTGAACCAAAATTTCAGTAGGCGCCATTAAACAGGCTTGGTAACCATTGTCAACAGCTAATAACATTGCTAACAGGGCTACAATCGTTTTACCACTTCCCACATCCCCTTGCAACAGGCGATTCATTTGTCTTCCTTTTGCTGTGTCTGTTCGAATCTCTTTCACCACTCGTTTCTGTGCCCCTGTTAATTCGAATGGCAAACAAGAAGAATAAAATTGATTGAAATAATCACCCACTTTTTCAAATATCACTCCAGCCGATTGATGATGCCGCTTGGCGCGAACTAATTGCATTCGTACTTGCGCAATAAATAATTCCTCAAACTTTAAACGCTTGATGGCCATTGCAGCTTGCGTAGCAGTTTGAGGAAAATGAATTTGCTGGTATGCGTCGAAACGCCCCATCAGCTGTAATGTCTGTAATAAGTTTGCTGGAAAAATTTCAGGAATTGAATGGGGTGTTAGTTGGCTGAATAAACTAAACGAAAGCTTAGCCAATTGACGCCCTCCTAATCCCTTTGCTTTTAGCTTTTCCGTTGTCGAGTATACGGGCTCTAGGTAATTTTTCTCTAATGACTGGGACGACTCAACTCGTTCAATCTCCGGGTTAACAAATTGAGGGCGCTCGTTAAAAAAACTCAACCGTCCAAACACTAAATAGGACTGTCCGGGCTGTACCGATTTTTGAATCCAATTGATCCCCTTAAACCAAGTAAGCTCCATGATGCCAGTTTTGTCCTTGAACTGAACGACCAATCTCTTTGATGCTCTTTGTCCAATGACCTCCGCTTGTAACACAACTCCTGCCACCTGCGCAAAGTCTGCCTCCTGCTTTAATTCAGAAATAAGGCTCACGCGCGTTCGATCAATATGTCTAAAAGGGAAATAATTTAATAAATCTTCATAGGTAAAAATGCCCAGCTCTTTTTTGAGCAAGTCCGCACGTAAAGGGCCTACCCCTTTCAGGAATTCAATCGGCTGCTGAAGCTTTTGTACACTAGTCAATGACATGACAGATTCCTGTTTAGATGATTGGGTGGCTATCATCATCCCTTGTGGCCGAGAGAATAAGTGCCGCCTCGAAGGCCAATAATAATCGCACTATGACTCCTCTACCTGCAAATCGCTGCCAGCAAAAATAAAAGATTAGTTTTTGTTCTTGCATCGAATCGATAAGTCGCATGGTAACGTGCTGTTGAATTTTTGCTGTTAAAATTCGAGTTAGAAATCTCAGCAAGGGTGGCGTCAAAAAATAAATGGCCAAGCTAATAACAAGTACACGTACCAACGTTTTCATTAACAACGAGTAGGGCAGAACAAATAGGCTGACCATAAGAGCAATAAGCAGAAAAAAAAGCCAAAATCTAAAGCGATTATATCGGGTTGAAGGTACCACAGTCAGGGTCGTTTGCTTTTCTTGTTGAAAGGCTGATAAGAGCAAGTCCTTTTTCATTTTTATTCGACTGGGCCAAAATCCAAACCAATACCCAATTGCAAGACCCATCAAAAAATACAACAGCAAATATGCTATAACAATACCGCGAAGGCTCAACGACAAAAAACCAAAGTTCACTTGCAACTCATTAACCCAAGAAGAAACGGTAGTCCAAAAGTCAGCTCCAAAAAATAAATAAAGCAATAGCACCTTTTGCAGGGCGGTTTCGACCAGTGCCAACACAGAAAACAAAATAGCTGCCAAGCGAAATGAAGGTAGCCATCCAAATAGTAAGTAGGCAAGGCCCCCCTGAAAAAGCATGGCCACATAGGCCGTAATCGGTGACTGAGGGCTCAATATTAGTTTAACGGCCATGACCGCCAGGGTTGCTTTGATTAGATCGAACGAAAACATTCGGGTTGGTTTCTTAGTCAAGTATCCTCCTGTTACTGCAGCAATCGTAATTAGACAAGCAACTGCCACACCAGCAAGAATAATACCACGAAGAGGCACTTGTAAGGCATGAAGTATGCCTCCCAAAAAAGATTCTACAAAAGCCCAAAAAGCTACCAAGCCCCATATTGTAGGGTTCAGTTGAGATACATACTTTTTGTCTGCTGCAGGGGTTATCACTTTCCTATACAAAACTTACTAAAAATAAAATCAAGTTGATCCTCATTGGTGATTTCCCCTGTAATCTCTCCGAGATACTGTAAGCATCTTCGTATTTCCAAGGCTAACAAATCACTGGCTAATCCATTTTCTATACCTCGATTCGTATCTGCCAAAGCCAATGCAACTTGCTGCAATGCCTGGTAGTGACGTTCGTTAGTCACAATTGTATTTTCATGTAACATCTCCCCACTCAACACTTCCTGTAACATGGCTTTTTTCAGTTCATCCAAATTTGTTTTGTCTTTTGCTGAAATAAATAACGGTATCACAGACAAATTGGAGGAAACTTCAGCGAGCAACGCTGACTCAGCAAGATCCAATTTATTGGCAACGAGTAAAAAATGAAAACCCTGCGCTTGGGCATCGAGTACCCAATTCTTTATCTCGTTGATAGAATCCGCTATATCAAATAAATAGAGTATCAGATCAGCCGATTTCATTTTTTCACGACTTCTTTCAATACCCACCCGCTCAATCTGATCCACGGTAGTGTCTCGAAGTCCGGCCGTATCAATCAATCGGAATAATACACCCTCAATATTTAAAATTTCCTCAATTGTATCCCGAGTTGTACCAGC
>CAINBK010000250.1:0-4904 GCA_903846615.1 uncultured Bacteroidota bacterium | reverse complement strand
GATTTATATTTCTGTCACAGACCCGATAAGAATGTACCTATTGAAGAAGTGGTATGGACCATGCATAACTTAATTATGCAGGGAAAAATTTTATACTGGGGAACGAGTGAGTGGAGTGGAGTTGAAATTATGGAGGCACATCGTATTGCGCAACAACATCATTTGATTGGTCCTACAGTCGAGCAGCCGCAATACAATTTGTTTGAGCGCAACAAAATTGAGAACGAATTTTTGATGGTCTATAAAACAGTAGGACTTGGTACCACTATTTGGAGTCCGTTGGCATCCGGTATGCTTACAGGCAAGTATAACAAAGGCGTACCTGATGATAGCCGTTTTGGAATCAAAGGATTTGAATGGCTCAAGGATCGCTGGATGCAAGATAAAGTACTCAATGCAGTACAATCGTTGAGTCAGTTAGCCTCCGAGTTGGG
The DNA here is from genome assembly GCA_903846615.1 of uncultured Bacteroidota bacterium. Classification (GTDB taxonomy): domain Bacteria; phylum Bacteroidota; class Bacteroidia; order Chitinophagales; family Chitinophagaceae; genus JJ008. The sequence continues at coordinate 4,470 of CAINBK010000250.1, read as the reverse complement.
TGTTACCTTGCCTGCATTGAGTATTGCATGGTGTGTAAAAAATCCGAATGTTACCACGGCTATTTTGGGAGCAACACGCAAAGAACAATTAATAGAGAATTTGAAATCGCTGGATGTTTTGGACTTACTTACCCCTGAAGTAATGAATCGTATTGATACGATCACGGGTACTAAACCTATTCTTCCAGAATATTAATTGAGTTGACTATGTCTTTTGCAAGCAAAACAATACTGATCACAGGTGCTACGCGTGGTATTGGTAAAGCGATGGGACTTCGCTTTGCACGTGAAGGAGCCAATATTGTGATTGCTGCCAAAAGTGTAGAGGAGAATCCAAAACTTGGCGGTACTATTTATACCGCTGCTGCAGAAATGGAAGCTGCGGGTGGTAAAGCCTTAGCGGTTCCCTGTGATATTCGTTTCGAAGATCAAATCCAAAATGTTATTGATAAAGCAGTAGAAAAGTTTGGAGGGATCGATATCCTAATTAATAATGCTTCAGCAATTTCTTTAACACCAACGGAACAAACAGAATCAAAGCGATTTGATTTAATGTATACTATTAATGTGCGAGGAACCTTTCTGGTCACAAAGGCTTGTGTTCCTATTCTTCGCAAAGGCAATAACCCACACATTCTTACGCTGTCTCCTCCCTTGAATCTTGATCCAAAATGGTTTGCTCATCATGTAGCATATACCGTTAGTAAATACGATATGAGTTTACTGACAATTGGGTGGGCCCGGGAATTCAAACAAGAGGGGATTGCTGCCAATGCATTATGGCCTCGCACTACAATTGATACGGCTGCAGTAAGAAATTTATTAGGAGGTCAGGCGCTTGCGAATATGAGCCGCAAGCCAGAGATCCTTGCCGATGCTGCTTTTTATATTCTTAGTAAACCTTCTGCTTCTTGCACGGGGAATCTGTTCCTAGATGAACAAGTACTCGCTGCAGAAGGCATCACTGACCTGGCACCTTATTCAGTGGTCCCCGGCGCTGAACTTTACACGGATCTATTTGTAGAGTGAACTAATTGCTGCGTTGCAATTATTCCTGCTCAGCCGACTCTTCTCCCTCGGAAAATTTCTTCTCAGGTCTCATCTGAGGAAACAGTAACACATCTTGTATCGATAGATTATTGGTCAACAGCATACAGAGACGATCAATGCCAAAACCAATACCCGCAGTAGGCGGCATTCCATATTCGAGTGCGCGTAAGAAGTCCTGATCAATAAACATGGCTTCATCATCGCCACGTTCAGCCAGACGAACCTGTTCTTCGAAACGCTCCCGTTGGTCTATGGGGTCGTTTAACTCGCTATAAGCATTGGCAATTTCTTTTCCGTTGATCATTAACTCAAAGCGCTCTACGAGTCCTTGTTTATCGCGATGCTTTTTGGTAAGCGGACTCATTTCTACGGGGTAGTCAATGATAAACGTGGGTTGGATATAATGCTTCTCACATTTTTCACCAAAGATGGCGTCGATCAGTTTGCCTTTACCCATTGTATTATCCACCTGAATATGTAATTGCTTACATACGGAGCGCAGTTGCTCCTCGTTCATCCGACTAATATCAAAGCTAGTATGCTCCTGAATTGCATCAAAGATGCTGATGCGTTTGAAGGGAGCTTTGAAAGAAATAGTTTTATCACCTACGGTTACATCTGTAGTTTCGCAAACATCAAGCGCTGCTTTCTCTAATAACTGCTCGGTGGTTTCCATCATCCAGAAATAATCCTTGTACGCTGTATAAAATTCCAGAATGGTGAACTCGGGATTGTGGGTTCTGTCCATTCCTTCATTGCGAAAATTGCGACTGAATTCATACACCCAATCAAATCCGCCTACGATCAAACGTTTTAAATAAAGTTCATTGGCAATACGCAGGTAAAGTGGAATATCTAATGCATTGTGATGAGTGATAAATGGACGAGCGGCTGCACCACCGGGAATACTTTGTAAAACCGGAGTATCTACTTCCAACGCACCGTGTTCATTCAAAAATGCACGAATAGAGTTGATTAGTTTGGTACGCTTGATAAAGGTCTCTTTAACCGATGGGTTAATGATCAAGTCCGCATACCGTTGACGATACTTGAATTCAGGATCTGTCACAGCATCAAAGGTTTGACCTTCGGCCTCTTTTACGATAGGAAGCGGACGCAATGCTTTACTAAGCAGCGTGAACTCTTTTACATGGATGGTGAGCTCTCCTGTTTTAGTCCGAAATACATATCCTTTAACGCCAATGAAATCACCAATGTCCAATAGCTTTTTCCATACTATATCATAGAGTGATTTATCCTCACCAGGGCAGATATCGTCTCGTTTGATATATACTTGAAGTCTTCCCTTTCCATCTTGTAATACCGCAAAATTCGCTTTGCCCATATCGCGCACACTCATAATACGACCTGCCACACAACAGTCAGCAAATTCACTGATGTTATTGTCATTCACTTTTTCTTTGATATCTGTGGAATACATATTGACTGGAAACAATGGAGCTGGATAGGGTTCAATCCCCATCATAATCAATTCTGCGAGTTTTTCTCGTCTTAATTGTTCCTGTTCTGAAAGTTGCAGAGCACTCATATTCATTTGTTTCTTCTGTTCGCGCGCAAAGGTATTTGTTTCGATTCGGGTATCAATGCGAAAGCCTCCTATGTAGGAGGCTTTCGAGTATCCCGCAAAGCGGGAAATATTATTTATTCTTTACCCAGTAGCTGATACGAAGACCCATGAAGTGATTACGAACACCGTCATCACCTGTTACCACAGGCATAATGTTACGCAATCCAATCGTGTAATTGTATCCAATTGACCAACCTGCTTTAGTGCGGTAGCCAATAGTCATGTTTACACCCCAATCTGGGCCTTTAAAATCAGAAGCAGCTTGTGTACCGAAGTTTACACTGCGTGTTCCGCTTGCTACAAAATCATTACTAGTTGGAGAAGTTGGATCAGTATCCAATAAACGTGTTTCAACAAATGAGGGTAGGTCTGCAGCTAAAGTTGGTCCACCTCCTGCAAAGAAAGTACCACCTTTATCGCACTTTAAATTGTAAAGTACATTGGCTTGTAATTCAGCATAGCGAAGACTCCAATGACGCTTTTCTTTGAAGCTAACATTTTCAATTCTTCCCTTTTGGGCATAGAACAAACCAGGCTGAAAACTAAAATTGCTTTTTGCAATTGGAGTTTCCATTACTAATCCTAGTGTATAGCCGATTTTTTGATCATCTTTAATCAGCGCACCACCTTTGGTTCCATATTGGTTACCCATGGTGATACCGCCTGTTACACCCACCATAGATTTTTGGGCTAATAAAGCAAAGGGGGTAAGCAGGGCGAACAGGAAAAACAATTTTTTCATATCAGTTTTTTTGGTTCAGCTAAAACGGCAACCTAAGTTAAGCATTTACTACTTAAGCTGTTGCGCGCAAAGATATTTTAGTTTCCCTAAACTTTAGCAGATCTGCCCTGATAATATTTAAGGGAAATTTGGATTTAATTTATTGTAAATCAAGAAACTACTGAGGAAAGCAGTACTTGCCAGGCTGCGGCCGCCTCTCCTTGGGTCAGCAATTGGCTCGCATAACGGTGAATTTCCTTTTCCATTTCGTCCGGATTTACAGAAAAGTACTGGATAATCTGTTTTAAGTGGTCATCTTGAAAAACCGGGTCAACGGGAGGGATGCACGTAAAATTAGCCAGCTGTCCCAGATCGTTTCCGGTTAAGATTTGGCTAGTACGAACAGCAGCCGGTAAAGCATCTATTCCCATTCCAAGCGCAGTATTGGGTTTGGAGACCTGAAATAAATTCTGTTCGTTGACAACCGTATACCAATCTCCTCCCAGTCTGGCTACCAGGGGTAGTTGACGGGGGTCCATTTTATTATTAGTATCCAACAGTGCATCATTAATGTGCATGCAAAGAACCTCGCAGATTACCAAATTACCTGCACCTCCTTCATTCCCCAGTGATTTCACTTCAAGAACCTTACACTCCAATTGTATTTTACTTTCTTTTACCAATGGCGGCTTGATTCGGGTGGCAGGAACAGGAGTAAATCCTGCTTTTTCAAATTCACTTACTCCACGGGGAAATTCACAACTAGCCAGCGACTGTTGTTGTACCATATCTATTGTAACCATGTTAATGGCTACTTCTGGAACCGCCCATACATTTTCCAAAGTATGTTTTGTTGTATTATCTCTTACACGTCGTGCCGGAGAAAAAATTACAATGGGAGGATTTGAAGAAAATACATTGAAAAAACTAAAAGGGCTTAGATTGACATTTCCTTCCTGATCAATCGTAGATGCAAAACAAATAGGTCTTGGCGCTACTGCATTTTGCAGGTAATACTGTCGGTCCGCCGGACTAAGCTTTGAAAAATCAAATAGCATTTAAGGTTGTGCTGTTTTTTTCTGTTTCAAAATGCTCCAGTCCTCTTCTTCTC
>CAINBK010000249.1:0-16357 GCA_903846615.1 uncultured Bacteroidota bacterium | reverse complement strand
TTACATGATTTTATGCAAATTTGTTCTTCCTATCTTATTTTCGCGACAAATAAAAAAGATATGGGCGTACTAGTAGGTAAAAACTCAAAGGTGATAGTTCAAGGTTTCACGGGAAGTGAAGGAACTTTTCATGCTACTCAAATGATTGAATATGGCACCCAGGTTGTGGGCGGAGTAACCCCAGGCAAAGGAGGCACTCTTCACCTCGATCGTCCGGTATTCAACTCAGTTGCCGATGGTGTCAAACAGACCGGAGCTAACGTGAGTATCATTTTTGTTCCGCCCGCATTTGCAGCAGATGCAATCATGGAGGCTGCTGAGGCTGGTATTGAGTTAGTGGTTTGTATTACGGAAGGCATTCCTGTACAAGACATGGTGAAAGTAAAAAGCTACTTACAAGGAAAGAATACCAGACTGGTAGGACCCAATTGCCCCGGTGTGATCACTGCCGGTGAGTGCAAAGTAGGTATCATGCCAGGCTTTGTATTTATAAAAGGAAGAGTAGGTATTGTTTCCAAATCAGGAACACTTACCTATGAAGCAGCAGATCAGGTTGCAAAAGCTGGATTAGGAATTTCTACTGCTGTAGGTATTGGCGGGGATCCTATCATTGGTACCACAACCAAAGAAGCGGTTGAACTCTTTATGAATGATCCAGAAACGGATGCCATTGTGATGATCGGAGAAATCGGTGGGGGGATGGAAGCCGAAGCAGCCCGCTGGATCAAAGCGAACGGCAATAAAAAACCAGTGGTTGGATTTATTGCGGGTCAAACCGCTCCTCCCGGTAGACGAATGGGACATGCTGGTGCTATTGTCGGCGGAGCTGAAGATACAGCTGCTGCAAAGATGCAAATCATGAGTGAATGCGGCATACATGTTGTAAGTAGTCCTGCAGATATTGGAATTAAAATGGCAAGTATCTTAAAAAAATAAATCAAACCCCGTGAGGGGTTTTTTTATCGATAGGAATCTCTATGAAAATATTGATCAGTCTTCTACTTTTACTTCCTTTCGTTGCCACGGCACAACAAAAAACAACAGGAATCAACCAGTTGAGTATCCCGCCTTTTGTAAGACAAGGGGATCAACCCTCATTAAGCTATCAGCTCTTCAACACTTCAAAAAAAGATTGGACGGGAACGATTCATCTACAATTGATCGACACCCTACAAAAGAATCCTGTGGACGGCTGGTTTTTTAATCAACAAGGAAATCAATACTTCACCGTAGAACCCACCAAAAAGGAATGGATTGAATTCCCCATTCAGATTCCATTTGAATACAACAAACCAACAGCATGGCAACTATACGTAAAGACAGGTGAAGACACCATCCTAAGAACAGGCTTTTTACGGATCGAACCCTGGGAATATGCGGAGGAAACGGCCATTCCAGAAACCTCTGCCGAATCCCCGATATTGACGAAAAAAATCTCACGCCAATTTTCTAAGAACTCCCAAACTCAACTGGAGTTGCTTGCGCAAAACGACAGGGTGTTAACTGGAGATACCTTACTTGTAGAAATTGAACTGACCGGAAGTAAAAGCAATAAAATTATACTGAATGAGCAATGGCCCGCAGGTACCCAACCTAATATGGTCAGATCATTAAGTACACATACAGGAGGAGGAAGAGTAATTCAGCTAACTGACAAGGAATTAAAATTGGAGTGGGTCAATACGAATCAATCTCCAATGCGAATTTCTTACCAATTGCTTGCAACCTATTCTGGTCGTTTTCAAATTCCACCGGCAACAGTCAGCAGCCCTGATCTACCACAGCAAACAACACGTTCGTCTTATTCGTCCCTAATTATTGAACAGAGAAAGTTCCCATGAAAACGGAAGTGTTGATTATTGGGCAGGGAATCAGCGGCACTTGGCTCAGCTATTATCTAGAAAAAAATAAGGTAGACCATTTTGTGATTGATCAAGCGGACTCCCAGTCTGCATCCCGACAAGCCGGAGGATTGATCAATCCCGTTACGGGGAGAAATAAAGTAAAAACATGGTTGGCTGACCAACTACTCCCCTTTTGCCAGACAGCCTATCAGCAAATCGGAGAATGCTTGCAAACGTCCGTGATTGACACAAAAACCATCATCGAGTGTTTTACCAACTCCGAAGCAACAGCCTTATTTTCCAGAAGAGTTAATGAGAATCCGCACTATTTGGAAATTCCTGGCGAGCCACCCATTCAACTGGATCTTTTTCATAATTGCCAAGCGGTGGGGTTAATCAGGCCTGCTTATTTAGTCAGTGTGCAATTGCTATTAACAACATGGCGTGATCGGTTGCGTGCCCTGGGAAAAATTGGTGAATACGACTTTGATTCAAGTAAATTAGTAAAAACGGAATCAGGATATCACTACATGGACATTCAATGTAAAAGAATAATTTTTTGTGACGGAGCTCGCATACAAGAACGTAGCATATCACCCGCCATTCCACTAGCACCCACGAAGGGAGAAGCATTGATACTTAAAATTCCAGACCTTCCGCCTTCGTTTGTTTATAAGAATAAACTAACCTTATTACCCCTGGCTGAAAAAGGATATTGGTGGGTCGGATCAAGTTATGAGTGGGCATTTGAGCATACCAATCCCACCTCAGAATTTAAAGAGAACACTTTAACTGCCCTTAAAAACTGGCTGGCAATTCCATTTGAAATAATTGAGCAACGAGCCGCAGTTCGAATGGGTACTATGGAAAGAAGACCACTTGTAGGTTTTGATTCTCCTGAAAAAAACTGGGGCATACTAAATGGACTGGGAACTAAAGGTTGTTCGCTGGCTCCCTATTTTGCCTATCAGTTGGTAGAAAACCTGCTTCATGGGAGTGAAATTGACCCAGAAGCTAGTTGGACTCGTTTTCAATAAAAAGGGCTGTTTTTCTTACCTTTCCACATGAAATCACCTATGCAAAACCTTCAAGATTCTGCTTACTCCATTCCCGCAAGATTCAGACGTATGGAAAACCTCCATATTGTATTTTGGATCATAAAGGATATGAGTTGGTGTATGGGATGGGAAGTGCTTGGCATTACTATGATCATACCCACTTTACTAGTTGCCATATTTATCTCCTGGCGAACGCGTAAAATCCATTCTGAGCTGGCACATAATTTGGCCGTAGCTTTTTGGATCTGCGCCAACTCCACATGGATGATTATGGAATTTATAAAGCATGACGAAACTATTTTCTTTGGCTTTCTAACGGGAAAACAGCTTTCCATGATACCTTTTGTGATAGGATCCCTGATTTTGTTACGCTATTATTTAATACAACGCCCTCGAGAAATTAACTTAAAAAGAGATACTACACTTTGAACCCCTAACTGCCGAAAGAATATGTACAGATCGCATACCTGTGGAGAATTACGTTTATTAGACAAAGGAAAACAAGTGCAGTTAGCCGGCTGGGTTCAAACTGTAAGAAAATACGGAGCGATCACATTTGTGGACCTCAGAGATCGATATGGAGTTACACAACTTCTTTTTGGAGAATCCGTTAATGATCAGTTGGACAATAGTCCCATTGGACGCGAATTTGTAATACAAGTTACCGGAACAGTAATTGAACGCAGCAATAAAAATGCGCAACTCCCCACTGGCGATATTGAAATTGAGATACAACAATATTCTATTTTAAACCGCTCGGCCGTTCCTCCCTTCACCATCCAAGATGATACCGATGGAGGAGATGACCTCCGCATGAAGTATCGTTTTTTGGATTTACGTCGCAACCCGGTTCGTCAAAATTTAGAATTACGTTATGCGGTAAACCGCGCTGCACGCAACTACTTGCATCAGCAAAACTTCCTGGATATTGAAACACCTTTTCTGATCAAGTCGACTCCGGAAGGTGCGCGCGACTTTGTAGTCCCTTCTCGCATGAACCCTGGTCAATTTTATGCGCTCCCCCAATCTCCACAAACCTTTAAACAATTACTGATGGTAAGTGGGTACGACCGCTACTACCAAATTGTAAAATGTTTTAGAGACGAAGACCTCCGTGCAGACAGACAACCAGAGTTCACACAAATTGATTGCGAAATGTCCTTTGTAGAACAAGAGGATATACTCAATATGTTTGAGGGTTTGATCAAACACATTTTTCAGGAGGTAAAAGGGATATCTTATACGGCACCTGTAGAGCGAATCACTTGGGAGGAAGCCATGTGGACCTATGGAAATGATAAACCGGATATTCGGTTTGGCATGTCTTTATTGAATCTAAAAAAACCGTCCTCTGTTTATCCAGATCGAAAAGACCAACGCGCTTTGATTGAAGGGGCATCCTTCAATGTTTTTGACGAAGCAGAAACTATTGTTGCGATTGCAGTTCCTGGCGCAGCTGAATTCACCCGAAAACAAACAGACGAACTCACAGAATGGGTTAAACGTCCGCAAATTGGGATGAAAGGATTAGCGACTATTCGATACAATGCAGACGGCACTTGCAAAAGCAGTATAGATAAATTTTATGACGAAGAAAGAAGAATCGCCATTGCAAAAGCAGCCGGTGCCAATCCTGGAGATTTGGTCTTGATATTGGCAGGCGCTGAAGAGAGAACAAGAAAAGCAATTAGTGAGCTACGATTGGAAATGGGTCAACGTTTAGAATTACGAAAACCCAATGAATATAAGTTACTATGGGTGCTTGACTTTCCACTTTTTGAATATGATGAAGAAGGAAACCGCTGGGTTGCCCGCCACCACCCTTTTACGGCTCCTAAGCCGACGCAGATCAAGACTATGATCGACAATAATCCAAAGATTCAAGATGCCGCTAATTATCTGCAACACCCCTACGCTTCAATTAAGGCAAATGCATACGACATGGTCCTGAATGGAAACGAGATCGGAGGCGGATCCATCCGAATCTTCCAAAGAGAGTTACAGGAAAAAATGTTTGAAGCACTGGGAATGAGCCGCGAGGAACAACAACACAAATTTGGATTCTTGTTGGGGGCTTTTGAATATGGAGCGCCACCCCATGGAGGCATCGCCTTTGGCTTTGATCGTCTTTGTGCATTATTAGGGGGTAGTGAAAGTATCCGTGATTTTATTGCCTTCCCAAAAAACAATGCAGGAAGAGATGTAATGCTTGATGCACCCGCAACTATTGATGAAATTCAGCTGAAGGAATTACAGATTCGAACGGACGTAAAGAATGCTTGATTAAGCATTAAGCAACTGACTGAGCCTGTCTGCTACTTTCTGAGAGTTGGGTAGCATGGCTTGTTCCAGTTTTAAATTCATCGGTACAGCGGGTAAATCTAACGCGCCAATCACTTGTACCGGAGCATCCAGCGATTGAAAACAATGCGTGGCAATTCTTCCAGCCAGCGCCTCAGCAAAGGAGTTACGCTGTTGTTCTTCCGTCAACACCAAAACTTTTCCATGTTGCTTAACGCGGGAATAAACTAAGTCCTCATCCAAAGGATATAAGGTGCGCAGGTCAACAATCTCAATCTGCCCTGAGAACTGTTTGGAAGCCGCCAAAGCCCAATGCACTCCCATTCCATAGGTGATAATAACCACTGTAGTCCCTTGTTCCAATTGCGCCACATCTGATTCTTGAACAATCGAGGCTTTACCAAGTGGAATACAATAATCTGCATCGGGCTCTGGTGTTTTAGCAGCATCTGTACCAGGTACCTTACTCCAGTAAAGTCCTTTATGTTCCATCATCACAACCGGATTTGGATCCAAGAATGCTGCCTTCATCAATCCCTTCATATCCGCAGCATTAGATGGATAAACAACCTTGATTCCTTTTACCGTAAGTAAGGTGGATTCTACTGAACCGCTATGATAAGGCCCTCCTCCTCCATAAGCCCCGGTAGGAACACGCAGGATCATAGGAATAGGAAACTTTCCCATTGATAAATAGCAGCTCTTGGAGAGTTCTGTGACCAACTGATTAAAACCAGGATATATGTAGTCAGCAAATTGCACCTCTACAATAGGACGTAATCCAGCTGCGGCCATTCCTGCTGTTGAACCAACTATATAAGCTTCTTGAATGGCTGTATTGAACACGCGATGATCACCAAATTGCTCTGCAAGCGTTGCCGCTTCTCTAAACACTCCGCCTAATCTTCTTCCTACATCCTGACCATAAAGAATGGCTTCGGGATGCGCTTCCATGATCTCGCGAATGGCAAATAAGGCAGCATCCACCATCGGGATTTTTTGTCCCTGTCCTGCATCACGCTTCCCTTTCTCTTCTAATAGAGGTGTGGGCGCGTAGACATGATCCGATACGGAAGAAGGATCTGGTTCGGGTGCAGCAGTGGCACGATCAAACTCTTTTTCAATAAATGCAATTGCGTCTTGCTCCATTGTTAAGACCTCTTGATCGGAACCCAGTATGGCAACTAATCTTTTACGAAGTTTTAGAAAGGGATCATGTGTCTGGTGTTTTTGCCAGTCCTCGTCTGTTCGATAGAACTCCTTACGCACCCCACTCGTATGATGGCCTAACAAAGGAACTTGCGCATGAATTAAATAGGGTTGTCTGTTCTTTCTAACTTGCCCTACCACTTCTTCTAATACCGAATACGAAGCCTCGAAATCACTACCATCGACCTGCACCCGATTCAATCCTTTAAAACCAGCAGCAAACTCAAATGCATTCATCGCTCTGGCCTCGCTTGCCGTTACACTAATCCCCCAATTATTATCCTGCACCAGAAAGATGATTGGTAATTTTTTTAAAACCGCCACTTGCATAGCCTCGCTCACTTCTCCCTCTGTTACACTGGCATCCCCGAGTGAACAGATCACAACGGGTGCTTGTGATGCTTTCATAAATGCAGGCAGATCCTTCTCAGCATCACCTCCTTTTTCCTTTTGAACGCGTATCCATTCTTCCCAATAACGAATACCATGTGCAATACCTGTCGTGGGAATTGCCTGCATACCTGTTGCACTCGACTGATGAATAATTACTGGCTTTCCTTTTCCATTATAACTTGGATGGCTATAATATTCCCGTCCTCCAGAAAACGGATCTTCCGCTTTTGCCAATAATTGAAGCATTAATTCATAAGGAGAAAATCCAAGACCCAACAACAAACTCTCGTCACGATAATAAGGACTGACAAAATCTTGTGCTTGCAACTGAAATGCAGCAGCCAATTGAATGGCCTCATGTCCTCTTGAGGTAGAATGAACATAGGAACAGACAGTTCGATTATTCTCATAGGTGGACGCCATGGCTTTAACCTGACACATCAGGACAAATGCACGGCGGAGTAAATCGAGATCTTGCATTTAAAATTTTAGCACTAATTAATCAAGATATCAAATAAGGAATCATCTTCTAAAAAACCTTCCAACTGATCACCTGGCTCTACAGGTCCGACACCGGCAGGTGTTCCTGTAAAAATTAAATCGCCTGGCTCCAGCGTAAAATAAAGTGATACATGTGAAATAATTGCCTCAAATGAGTTGATCATAGCTGCAGTATGACCCTGTTGGACCAGCTCTTTATTTTTATAAAGGCAGAAATGAATGTCCTTTTTGTTTTTATACTCATTTGCAGAACGCCATTCTCCAACAATAGCAGATTGATCAAATGCTTTTGCTTTCTCCCAGGGAAGTCCCTTGTCTTTTAACCGTTGCTGCACATCTCGAGCTGTGAAATCAATACCCACCGTCATGGCATCGTAAGCTAAGGCTGCTTCCACTTCATCAATACAAGATACTTTTTTGGAAATGCGCAAAACAATTTCACATTCGTAATGTAAATCACTGGAAAAAGAAGGAATCACAAAAGGTCCGGGGAGTGGAAGAACCGCTGTAGATGGTTTAAGAAAAATTACAGGTTCCGTAGGGACTTCATTTCCCAGCTCTTTTGCATGTGCTACATAATTTCTTCCGATACAAATTATTTTCATAATAGGGGTGGGTGAATTAAGCGAAAGAGAGGTTATTATATTGATTCATGGTGATCGCTATTCCCTGATTGGCAAAAACCTCAATAGCTTCCACAGCAGCAGTAATCTTTTTTTGGACCAGTGGTTCTTCTTCCTTTCTCCATTTACTTAATACAAAGTCCGCTTGTTTTCCTTTTGGAAAATCACTTCCAATACCAAAACGTAATTTGGGATAGTCTGTTGTGCCAATGCTTTCTTGGATACTTCTAAGACCATTGTGACCTGCATCACTGCCTCCAGGCTTGATTCGGATCTTATCGAGCGGTGTGGCAAGGTCATCTACAATAACCAATAAATTAGACCGCTCAATTTTTTCTTTCTCCATCCAATATTTTACTGCCTTCCCACTTAAGTTCATATATGTGGTAGGACAGATACAAATAAATACTTTTCCTTTCCATTTTATCTCGGCATGGTAAGCCAAACGACCCACGGAGAACTGCCCTTGATGTTTTTGTATAAAAGAAGCCACCACATCAAACCCAATATTATGCCGGGTATGCGCGTATTCGTCCCCAACGTTCCCCAAACCTACAATTAGATACTTCATAGACAAGAAGGATTCAAAGATCGGCCTTCCCCAACAAAAAACCCGCATCGGAAGACGCGGGTTTTAGAGATATTATCGCTAAGAAGCTTTTTATTTTTTTGCAGCAGCAGGAGCTGGAGCAGCAGCGGCAGTTGCCGCGGGCGCAGCTGCTTCTTCTTGTTTTAGCTGACGAGTAAGCACTACAGAAGCAATTGGTATACGAGGGGAGTTCAAAATCTCGTACTCAGCAATTTTTACATCCTCTACCCGAATATTACCATTCAAGTCTAGGTTATCGATGCTCACTTCAATTTGCTCGCGAAGGTGCTTTGGAAACGTTTTTACTTTGAGTGACTTCATTTTGGTAATCAGCTTACCGCCATCTTTCACCCCCTTGGAAGTACCAACGAACTTGAGTGGAATATTGGCAATAACTTTCTTGTCCTCAACCAGCTCCAGCAAGTCAACGTGAATCAGTTCGTCATTCACCTTATCGAATTGCAAATCCTTAAGGATAGTACGATAAGTTTTACCCTCTAGTTTCACTTCACAAAATTGGAAGTTGGGCGTGTACACCAGTTTTTTGAAAGCCGCGGCAGGAGCAGCAAAATTGATCTCCTGCGCACCCCCATAAATTACACCGGGCACCATCTCCTGAGAGCGTAGTTGGCGGGTGGCTCCTTTGCCAAATGCGGTCCTCAGTTGTCCTTCGATTGTAATCGTGTTCATGTCTATTTTGTTTTATTGGTTCAATTTCCTTTCAGCTGAGAGTACACAAAGAGGCTGGTTATACTCTTGTTCTCAAAAGCATTGCGTATGGCTACTGCAAACAAATCAGCCACACTCAACACTTTAATTTTACTCCCCTGCTGCTTCACCGGAATGGTATCACATACCACCAGTTCTTCCAGCACGCTGTTTTCAATATTCTCGTAGGCCTTGCCGCTGAGCACAGGATGTGTGATCAACGCACGAACTGAACGAGCCCCCTTTTCTTTCAATAACCCTGCACTTTTTGCTAAGGTTCCTCCGGTATCACAGATGTCATCAATAATGATCACATCCTTACCAACCACGTCCCCAATTACCACCATGCTGGCTATTTCGTTGGCTCTTTTGCGATGTTTGTCGCAAATAACCATCTCTGCATTGAAATAGCTGGCAATTTGTCTAATTCGGTTGGCAGATCCCACGTCGGGGGCCGCAAAGGTAAGGTTTTCCAGCTTCAGTTTTTCGATATAAGGGATGAAAACAGCATGGCTGTCCAGATGGTCCACTGGGATATCAAAATAACCCTGAATCTGAGGGGCATGTAGATCCATGGTAATTACCCTATCGGCACCAGCCGCGACTAACATATTGGCTATCAATTTACTACCAATAGCCACCCGGGGCTTGTCCTTTCGGTCCTGGCGGGCATATCCATAGTAAGGCAAAACAGCAATTACTTTATAGGCAGAGGCCCTTTTAGCCGCATCAATCATGAGTAGCAGCTCCATAATGTTGTCTGAGGGAGCATAGGTGCTTTGCACTATAAAAACATAATCACCCCTGACGCTTTCAAGGAATACAGGACATATTTCACCGTCACTAAAACGCTGAATATTGACTTTCCCCAAATGAGCCCCAAATTGCTTACAGATTTGTTCCGCCAGCTGCTGTGAGCCGGTTCCGGAAAAGATTTTGGCATGTTGCATAGCAGAGATATCGAGTAGATGTGGCACGAAGATATCAATCAGGTCAGATATATTTTCTGCTATCCCAAAAAACCTATGCACAGTCTTGTCACTCCTATTTTATCCCTTTATACTTGGATGATGGTTCCAAAAAAAACAATACGGGAATGGTCCGCTGAAGATCGACCTCGAGAAAAACTTTTCAGGATGGGTGTTGGTCAATTAAGCACAACTGAATTGATAGGGATATTGTTACAATCAGGTAACCGAGAAAAAAGTGCAGTGGAGCTGGGCGTGGAATTAATGGAGTTGGCTAAACAAAATCTTCACGAATTAGGCAGATTGAACCCATTAGAAATCTCAGGATTGAAAGGTATCGGTAAGGCCAAAGCAGCTTTAATTTGCGCAGCGCTTGAATTGGGAAGAAGAAGGCATGCTTCATTGCCACTTGATAAAAAACAGGTCACCTGCAGTGCAGATATTGCGCGCTATTTACAAGTACGCTTGCAAGATTTAAGACACGAGGTTTTTGCAGTGCTATTCCTCAATAGAGCTAATCGTATTAATCACTTCGAAATTGTAAGTGAAGGAGGTATCACGGGAACCGTGGCAGACCCAAGGATCATCTTAAAAAAGGCATTACAACAAAATGCAGTGAGCATAATTGTTTGCCACAATCACCCCTCTGGTAATTTAAGACCCAGCCGGGCTGACGAGCTGTTAACACAAAAATTAAAAGAAGCAGCGCTATTATTGGATATAACCATGCTTGATCACATCATCGTGAGCGATCAAGGATATTACAGCTTTGCCGATGAGGGATTTATGTAAGCAAATCAGGCTTGTGCGGTTGGTCCGCCAAAATTCAATGGTAATTGAACTTCTTCCAGGTCCTTAATGGCCCCATTAATCGACTCGTACTTCTGGATATTCTCTGTTATAGCACGCATCAACCGCTTGGCATGTTGCGGGGTTAAAATGATTCTTGATTTAACACGACTCTTGGGAGTGCCAGGCATCACATTCACAAAATCAACCACAAATTCTGCATGTGAGTGCGTAATAATAGCCAGGTTTGCATATTCTCCCTCAGCAATCTCCTCAGAAATTTCAATGTTCAGTTGATTGGGGGCTGACTCAGGATTACTCATTTTCTAGTTTTTTCAAAGATAAAAAAAGAGGGTCCCAGATAGGACCCTCTTGTAAAATAAGTTTGTTAGAGATTAACGTGGGCCTAAGTATTTCCAACGATCGTTGAACATACTTCGAGGGCCGCTAGGCACAACAGAAGGCTGAAGCATCCAGTGCTTTACTACAATATCCTTGTTGCTCTGTACTGCGTTAACACCAGAAGGATCTAATACTGCACGACGCCCATTTGAAGCAGCGTAGAGCGGGGCACCAGTTCCAGCGGCAGGGTTACCACCCGCTGTTGCAGGCAAGCTTGGATCTCCATAGTAATTATAGAATTCACTGATTTTGTTAGTAGCAGCATCAAACCCAATTACAAGACCATAAGAACCAAAATAAGTTCCTGCTCCCGCGTTGCTAAAGATGTAGCCTGGGATACCACCATTCAAATCGTCATTACGAACAATACATTTAGAGGCACTGATCGTAATTAAAGAATACTGCTGATCACCAATATAGCTCCAAGCAGTAGTATTGATAGCATCTGCAAATGTTCCAGTCATCAGGTAAACACCATCCCATGGATTTTTAGCGCCGATTTCTACAACAATTGATTTTTCAAAAGAAATTTTACTGTCAGCAGAAACCCCAGTAATGGTAAAACCAAGTCCATAAAGGCGACTGGGATTTAACAACTGTGCGTTAGGAATAGTTATACGTATTTCCTTCACAAATTCACCTGCGCTGAAGGAAACTGTGTAATTACCACCCATACCACCAGCCTTAGTAACACCATTTCCAACAAGTGTATAAAAATTTGATGGAAGTTGAAGATAGTTAGGATTAGCGGCACGAACGGCAGCGGTGTCATCCTTGATGGTAACAGTCGTGGACTTGTTCAAGTCACCACTATTGGCAGCATCCTTTCGAACGTCGCATACAGTGATGGTCTGAGCAGTACTCACGAAGTCAATAGGATTACTTTTAACAACAGCAGGGCTGCTTCCTCCGAGAACCTTTACAAAGGTTGAACCTTCGTCTTTCAGGGGTGTCACTTCCTTTTTAATACAAGCAGTGAATCCCATAGCAACGGTAAGGAGAACGAGTATTGATGATTTCATATTCATAGTTGTTTCTTTTTGTAGTTAAGATTACTGATCCCACCAAACTTTTGTATCCTGGTTGTCACCTCCAATTGCAGCCGCAGCAGCTGTTACAGCAGTCGTATTGGTCGCATAGGAAGTTGTACCATATGTATACCGTCTTGGAATTTGACGAGAGGTATTAACTGCATCGGGTGCAGGAGTCAGTGCAGGGAAGCCTGTTCTTCTCCATACATTCCATCCCCGTAATCCATCAGGATATGCGGCAATGTATTGCTGAGTTGCGATTCTACCAACATTAGCAGCTGTTCCAGCAGCGCTAGCTAAAACAACACCACTTTGTGTATAATATGCAGCGTCTGGTTGAGGTAATCCCCACTGTGAGAAAGAAACTGCGATACCAGCCTGATATAAGGCATTCATATTCTCCGTAGTCCAGCCACGGTCAGCTGCCTCCGTACGTAGGAAATGTGTCTCAGCAGCAGATACTAGCACCACAGAACTATTTGACTGCCGATATGCAGAAGAAAGAATTCTAGCCCAAGTTGGATTAGCTTGGCTCCAGGGATCAACAAAACCACGAACGCGGCCATAGGGAACACCAACTGAAGATGAACCAAAAGCAGCCTGGCGGCCGTCTCCCAATGAATTCATTAGAGTAACCATGGGAGCACTTTCACCATAGTCACTACGTGTGAAATAAAGTGCAAACCAAGGGGATTGGAAGTTTCCACCCGGATATTTAACCTCGAAATTATCAGCATTTGCGGTGATGCTTCCACTCGCATCAGCTAAAGCAGCACGGAATTCACCAGCAGCCCAACCACTTGTAGTTGGGAAACGCTTACTAAGCTGAATAGCTAAACGCATACGAAGTGTATTCGCAAATTTTTTCCATTTAGCAACATCCCCACCGTACATGATATCACCAGTGACGGCAGAAGTAGAGTTAAAGGCAGCAACAGCCTGAGTCAACTCACGCATGCAACCACGGTAAATATCTTCCTGCTTATCAAAGCCAGGAGTCTTATCACCTTTTAATGCTTGAGAGTAAGGAACATCACCCCAACGATCAGTGATGGTGCTGAAGATGTACGCCTTTAGGATACGAGCAACCTGCGTCATGTTGTTGCTAGTGTTTGTATTAATGATATTCTGAAGATCATTTAATGAACCAGAATATTCACCCTCAAAGCTAACTTGAGGGATCGAGTAGAGTGATACGTCTGTATACTGTGTTTCAGAAAAATATTGACAGTACAAACCACCACGAGTCTGGGCACCATATCCGCCTAATCCAGCTTCTACGTTTGTCAACAAAGCAGAGAGGATTGGTGTAGTGGTTGCAGCAGGGTTAAGGTTTGTATCGCCGAAGTCTGAAGAGTATCTCTTACAACTGGTAAGCAACATTCCCAATGCGAGAGGAAGTACCAGTACTTTTTGTATGCTGAAGTTTCTCATAGTCATTTCTTTTATTGTTAATCTTAACATGATTTATTAGAAGCTGATTTTGAGGTTAGCACCAAGACCTCTGGTTCCAGGCATGTTTCCAGCCTCACCACTAATATTGGAGATCTCAGAGGGATCAAAATCATTTGTCTTCGCATAGATCAAGAGGGGATTACGAGCAACGATAGAGAGTACAGCACGCTGTGCCCAGTTTACACCCCACTTCTTGATTGGCAATGTGTAGCCCAGAGAAACCTCACGAAGTTTTACAAAGGTTAAATCATATACATAAGGATCAAAAGTTTTACTGTAGTAGAGGTTATGGAAATAATCCTGTGCCTCAACATATTTATCAACTTTGTTTCCGTTTGCATCCACTCCAAATACGTGCATACCACCACCGTTGGAAACAAGGTCACGAATTGGATTACCCTTGTCATTCAAAACAGCAGTACGGGCAGTCAAACCAGAGAAAGATCCCCACATGTTAGAAAGTGAGAAGAATTTACCACCAATTGCCCAGTCTGCGTTTGCGTTTAGGATGAATCCTTTGTATTCAACTTGTGTTTGGAATCCACCCGTATGCTTAGGAAGCGCACTTCCGAAGAAAACGTTAGGATCGTTAACATAGGCTCCATTGGCATCCAATACTGGTTGACCATTGATACGCTTGATACCATTACCATAGATCTGACCCCAGTTACGACCTTCTTGGTGTACCATGTAAGGACCGGTACTTCCCCAAAGACCTTCAATAGCGATACGAGTGTCATCTTTTCCATCATCGGAAATTGTTACAACCTTGTTTTCAGCTAGGATACCCCAAGTAGCATTGATCTCCCACTTTAGGTTTTTACCCCAAACTGGACGTCCCATGGCTTGGATGTTATATCCACGCTTGGTGATCAAACCAGCATTAGTACGTAAACTAGTGTATCCGCTAGTACCGTTGATAGGTATAGAAGTTGGAAAGTCTTTGTCATCTCCAGTCCAGTAAGTAACTGAAGCACCAACACGATTTTTCAAGAATCGTAAATCAATACCAATCTCACGCTGACGTGTAACAGATCCACGGATATTAGGATCTACTAACTGATCAGGAGTACCCATCAAGAAGTTTCCATTCCATTGAACTGAACCCACTCCATAGGCAAAACCTGGATATACGTAAGTGCCGATACCAGTTGGAATTTCACCAATTGTGGCACGGAGTTTACCGAAGCTAAGAGGCTGCCATTTAAGGAGCTCACTAAAGATGAAGGACATACCCGCAGACTTAGACACGATGAAAGATTTTGCAGGAGGCAAATCAGACATCCAGTCTTGACGTAATGTAAAGTCAGCTGTCAAGTAGTTTCTCCAAGTAACGTTACCAGTTGCATAGACGGCACTGTAACGGTAATCGCTGCGTGAGTTACCAACACCCGGCTGATCTTTAGAGTTTCCGATAGTGAAAAGATTGGGCACATTAAGACCGTTAACCGTGTTTGCCGAATTACCCTTGATCAATTGACGAAGGATATCTGTACCTCCAGTTGCTCCGATGTTGAATTCACCAATTTTTTTGTTGTAGACGATCAACAACTCCATGTTAGTTCTGTTAGAGTTGGAGGTGGAAGTGCTGTAAGAAGCTATATATCCAGACTGTGTAGCACTCTGCTGAAGATCAGAAGAGATAGTCTGCTCACTCCAGATGTTATTTTGTTGTTTGCGGTAAGTACCCTTGATACGGAGGCTCTCGTTGATCTTGTAAGAAAGTGAGATATCGCCGTAGTAACGATCAGTCTGTGTAACAGGCTTCACGTGATCAAAGAAAGTATAGAAATTGTACCAGTAGTTACCGGCATAAAAAGGACGTGTGTTAGATGGATTGTAAGCAGATGGATTCAGGTGATTCCAGCTAGCCATTAATCCACTTGGCGTACGAACATCTTTTAGCTCTTTCATGATATCCATGTCCAGATTACGATGGAACCATTGGTTGAAAGAACCAGTAGTTTGGTTTGAATACGCGTCATCAAATTGTCCACGAACAATTTGAGTGATGTAGTTAAAGTTGATTGAGGCAGTCAAACGGTCAGTTACCTCAACTGTTGCAATTGTACTGAAAGTATTCTTCTTCAAAGAAGATTGAGGAATCATACCCTTTTGATCTATGTTACCAAAAGACATACGAATATTAGTATTGTCTGTGGCTTTTGAAATGCTTACAGAATTGTTCAGCATAACACCCGTATTATAGTAATCACGAGCATTATTAGGCTGAGGCAATAATTTAGCAGTTGTTCCAGAATAACGGTGACCGTCATACCAAGAATACCAAGGAATGTATTCCTGACCCACCATACGAGGACCCCAGCTAGCATCATCCGCATAGTCATGGTAGTATTTGCCATCAAGACGCTTCCAAGACTCTGGTTGACCAGGCTGCCAAGTATACTTCATTAAATCACCTACACCACCACCTGCGTAAGAATTCTGGTAATTAGGTAGGATATAAACTTTATCATTTTGAACAC
>CAINBK010000248.1:0-3576 GCA_903846615.1 uncultured Bacteroidota bacterium | reverse complement strand
CAATGAGGATATTATCTGGGTGGGAACCGATGATGGTAATGTGCAAAAGTCTGTAGATGGAGGAAAGACTTGGAAAAACCTGGCTGCAGGAATTTGGGAAACGGGTGTTCCTAAATATGCTTGGATTTCCTCGATCGAAATTTCTGCAGTGAATCCGAGTCAAGCATTCATCACAGCGGAGAATCATATGTATGGTGATCATCAAACTTATTTAATAGAGACGTTAGATGGTGGAAAGACTTGGAAACGTCATCAGTCAAAAGAGTTTACCGGCTTTGCGCACGTGGTGAGACAAGATCCCGTTGAGCCTAATCTTCTTTTTCTGGGTACTGAAATGGGACTTTTCCTCTCGCTGGATGGTGGTCAAAATTGGATGCGTAGCAAGTATCAAAATATACCCTGGTATGCGTTGGTACGAGATTTGAAAATTTCAAACTCCGGTGATTTGGCGATTGCCACACACGGGCGCGGTATTTATGTACTGGATAATCTCAGTTCGTTACGACGTATTACAAAAACTCCAATTGATAAAGAGGTTGTGTTCTTTCCGGTAAAGCCCTTTGTATACGATGTACAGGCGCAGACGCCTGGTTCATATGGAAATCTGGAGGGTTGGACGGCAGGAAGTAAAGCGCAGCTTCCTGTGATGGAGTATTTCTTAAAGGACAAATCCATGCAGGCAATAAAAATTCAATTATTTGATTCCAAAGGAAATAAAATTCGTGATCTTAATGCATCAGGTAATAAGGGATTGAATAAAGTGTATTGGGGGCTCGATCAAAATCCACCTAAGGTAGCGGTGGGAGGATTTACAGCAGGTTCAACTGTGTTATTCTCTTCGGTGATTGGTCCACGTGCACCGATTGGTACTTACAAGGCTGTTCTACAAATTGGCGATGCTAAGTATGAGCAAGCTGTACAGCTGGTTGAAAAT
Source organism: uncultured Bacteroidota bacterium (assembly GCA_903846615.1). Classification (GTDB taxonomy): domain Bacteria; phylum Bacteroidota; class Bacteroidia; order Chitinophagales; family Chitinophagaceae; genus JJ008. Next base: position 2,642 of record CAINBK010000248.1, on the reverse strand, counting down.
CCACGTAAAGGGTTTTCTGCACAAACCATTCAGTCTATTTATAACCAGTCAATGCGTCTTTTCAAATTGCATGAACAGCTGTATCAGCTAGTTGATTCTATGGATAAACAAATTGCAGTGTTGAAAAAGAATGAGCAGCGTACTGAAATTGAATCAAACAAATTGAAACAACTTGATAGCTTACGCGCTGAAATCATTGAAACGAACAGAAAGACTGTATTTTTTGATGAATTTAAGTATCGCAGAAAACTCAGTGATGTGTATGTTGCTATTTGTATAGCTCTAGAGCCTTTCTCTCCCTCAAAAATTGGCGCTATCGAAGTGTTGGAAAAAGAATTTGATACACTACGAAAAGCATACGCTGCAATTCGATAATTAATTTAACTGGCTGAGGGCTCCGTCCCACAGCGCAACGCGAGAGGCTAGTGCTTTTTCAACAGCAGCACTGGCCTCTTGCCATTTTTGGGCATCATTACCACAAAGTTCCTGCGTCATTGCTAGGGCTAGTTGCGAGTGATGCCCTCCATCTACCTCAATGTGACGTTCTATATAATATTTGGTCAGATCAATACTGTATTGACCACCTGGCTCGATTTTATTAAGAATACTTAAAAACATATCTGGAATTAAGTCCTCTCTTCCAAAGGTGAACACGGCAGCTAGTATATGCGGTTGATTTTTTTCAATTAAATCAAACGTGTGTTGTGCGAATCTCTTTGCTGCATCGGGTAATGAACTTGTAGCGAGTGCTTGGTCAACTGGTTTACCTGTCTGCAGGGTGGAAATTAATTCCTGAATGGGGATTTTATTTGCCCCCGCTTGCTCCATGGCTTTAAGATAAAGTTCAAAATGGCTGATACGATTTCCCGCCTGATCCACATCGGACTCCTCTCCTGTAACAATTTCATTGATCAGGTAACGTGTGTTGGCTGAGCCCACGGGTAACCAGGGATTGGAAACACAGGTTAATTCACGTTGTAGTGATTTAAGAAGGGACATGAAATCCCACACGGCCACCACGTGGTGTTGCATAAAAACCCGAATAGCTTCAATGGTATTAATCTTCGTATAAAGCTCGTGCTGTACAATTTGCTGACGGAGCGGTTCAATCCTGGTACGGAGGGTTTCGAGGTTCATGCTCTCAAAACAATCAAAGAAGAATGTTGTTCACGAACAATAAAATATTACTTCTATTGTTTATGAAATTCGACTTTTTAATCCCTCAAAGTTAAATTTTGATTGATGAACACCAGATTTTCATGGTGCATCGAAAAGGTAAAATCGTATTTTGAAATAGCCGCAAATACTGATTTGGCTGCTCCTTTTCGCATGTTGTCGTGTACTTCAATAATTAGCATTCTGGTGTGGGGAAGCCATTCTTCCACATTTTTTTCAAACACCTCTTTTTCAGACCCCTCTATATCCAGTTTAAGTACATCGAGTGTAGACCATCCCTGCTCTTGCATAATTGAATGAATTGAAAAGGCGGGTAAACTATCAGGTGTATTCTCAGCAACTTCAGTAACCATAAATGAGTTATCATAAGCAGCTTTATCAATGATAGCTAAACGTTTATTATCGTTCCAGATACCGCCCTGCTTCGCAAAGACATTGGGATAATTTACAGTGTTCTTGAGTATCATCTTATAATTTTCCTCATTTGGTTCAACAGCAACAATTTTTGTATTTGGAAAACGATGCGCAAAGTAAACGGAGGCAAGACCAATATTGGCGCCTCCATCCAGCATAGTAGAAGGGGTGAAGGGGAATTTAAAATTATATTGATCCTCCAGAAATACTTGTTTGAAGGTGTATTTGTCGGCAAACTTATCGCGGATATATATATCGCTTTGATACCGGCTGGAGCGATAACAACCTGCTTTTTTAATAATCCTTTTAAAAAAGAATCGCAGCCCATCAGATAATCCAAAGGCTCGTATTAAGGGGATGAGGCGTTTTGACATGATAAGTATGTTGATGCTAATGTAGGAATTAACTTATAAATGATCTGTTCACAGTTTTAGCAAGCGTTTTTCGTAGTAATTTTATCTGCATAATAACTGATTATGAAACTTTTTGTAAAAGTACTGGGCCTTTTTTTTGGTTTGTTGCTACTGGTTCTATTTATCCTGTGTGAACGAGACAGACCTGTAAAAGAGTTAATTCCAATTTATGCAAACTCCTCTTCTCAATTCATGCCAATCTTAGGCATGCAAGTTCACTATCGAGACCAAGGAGTGCAAAGTGATTCGGTGCCTTTAATTTTATTACATGGTATGTCTTCTTCGCTTAATACATGGGATAGTGTTGTATTTTATTTAGCGAACCATAGAAGGGTGATCAGCTTGGATTTGCCGGGTTTTGGCCTGACAGGCCCTTCTCCGGAGAACACTTATAATTTTGACTTCTATAATAAGTTTATCGATTCTTTTACTCGAAAACTACAACTTACTAAGTATACACTTGTTGGCAATTCTATGGGAGGGTCAATCGCGTGGAACTATGCGCTATTTAATCCTGCTGTTGTTGATAAATTAGTTTTAATTGACGCCGCAGGTTACCCAAAAAGAGGGGAAAGTGGTTCACTTGGTTTTAAAATTGCCTCTACGCCAGTCATAAATAATATCTTGCTTTTTGCTACT
>CAINBK010000247.1:0-8141 GCA_903846615.1 uncultured Bacteroidota bacterium | reverse complement strand
CGACATTTTGCGACTTGATCCACTAACGGGTCAATTTGTTTTAGAGGCTGCAGTTGGAAATGTTGCAGGCTATACCGTAACTGGTCTATCACCTGGTGCAAGTGTCTGGTTTTCGGTGAGGGCCAGAAGTAGTATTGGGTCAATCAGCCGCCGTGCCAACGCAATTAACGTAACAGTTTCAAATGGGGGTGGAAGTATGGGGTCGCCTGGTGCAATTAGTGGTGCCAACACAATCTGTAATACAGCTATTCAGTATACATACTCGATTGCGTCTGTAAATGGGGCCAGTAGCTATGTTTGGACTGTTCCAGCTGGGGCAGCTATTCTTAGTGGGCAAAGTACAAGTTCAATTAGTGTGTTATTTACCAGTGGAAACCAGAGTGGCGACATTGCCGTTTACGCAACCAACGGATCTTGTCAGACTCCCTCTGTACGTATTGCAGTTGCTGTTGGAAATGCCAATCTGGTAGCACCGACTAGCGGTGGAAATCAAACAGTGCAAGTTTGTCCAGGGGCCTCTATCCCACGTTTAACAGCTTCCGCTACAACTATTCCAGGTAGTACGGTGGTATGGTATAATGCGTCTTCTGGAGGTGTGGTAGTGCCCGATCCCTTTTTGAATACAATCGGATCAGTCACCTACTATGCCGCCGCTAAAGAAATCGCAACTGGTTGCGAAAGCGCTAGCAGAACTTCGGTACAGTTGCAATTAGTGGCTGTTCCAGCTGCAAGCATAACCGCCAATGGCCCTGTAACCTTTTGTCAAGGCGGCAATGTTGTTTTAACTGCCACTGGGGGAGCTAGTTATTTTTGGAGTAATGGTGCTACTGCTTCATCCGTTACCATCAGCAATAGTACCAGCTTGACTGTTACTGTTACAACAGGTAATTGTGTGAGCACAGCTCCCGCTGTGCAGGTAACAGTTAATCCATTGCCAGCTGCAACAATTACTGCATTAACTCCAACCACAGTTTGTGATGGGGATAGGGTTTTACTTGCTGCATCTACGGGTACGGGCTGGTCATGGACCAATGGGGCTACCACTCAATCCATTTTAGTGGGAGCTGCAGGTTCTTACCAAGTTACCGTGACAAATACTTTTGGTTGTAGCAGCATCTCTTCAGCCACTACTGTTGCTGTCGAGCCTAATCCGGTGGTTACACTCACTGCTTCTCCTTACTTAAAAATCTATCCAGGATTAAGAACAGCATTAAATGCAAATGTGACACCCACCGGTAACTATGCTTATACCTGGCAACTGAATAGCCAAACCATACCTGGTGAATTAACAGCACAGCTGGATTCGATAGGATTAAAACATCCTTCTGGTAGTTATGCAATCACTGTTCAAAATTTGCCTCCAAAATTGCCTTGTGCAAGTACGAGTGCACCATTTGTGATTGGAGATTCTGTAACCGCTCAATTATTTGTTTTCCCAAGCCCTACGCAGGGACAATTTAGAGTCTCCTATTATAGTGCTTCTGCTGATCAGTATAGCATCTCCATCTATGACGCCAAAGGGTCAAATGTATACAGAAGGTCTTACACAATTGCAAGTCGTTACCAATTGTTAGACGTTGATTTGCGTACTGCAGCAAATGGAATTTATTTAATCCGGTTAACAGATAGAGCTAACCGTGTGCTTGCTACAGGTAAGGTAGTAATTGCGCATTAGTTTGCGTTTTTAATTTTAGAAGAGGGGTGATTGGGATCAATATGAACCTGATTGCCCCTCTTACTTTTTTGTCAACGAAGTTTATGCAGTTGACAGTTGTCATCATAATATAATGCCTTGGTAAGTCATATTGCATCTATCAACGTTGAGTAGATTCGGATGTAGTAAATCAATTTTTTAATTTCAAATATTTTTAAATGAAACGTTTATTTTTTTCATTGCTGGCTGCCTGCAGTTTTGCAGTTGCCAGTGCACAACCTGTGGCAGACGCTTCTGTCATTATCTCAAAATTGCATCTTGATAATGTTATTTTGTTGCTCCCTCCTGTAGACTTTGTTCAAACACATTTTGACGATGCGGGTGATTATTTGGATCCCAACGGAAGGGTATTAGAGGATATCTTTGGAAACGAAACAAGTCCTTTTCTGGTTTTTTCAAATCGTAATTTCAATGTTGCTATAAAGTCTGCTACTGCAAACTTTGCATACCTGGGATCAGGATCTGGAAATAATGTGATGCCTTGCAGTGTGCTTCAATACAGCTTGGTTAGTAATGGTACTGGAGGTACTAATGCCACACCCTCTACTTGGAATGGATTAAGTACTTCAACAGCTCCTCTAATTACAGGAGGCACCTATGGAGCAGCTCGTCCTTTTGGCCTTAAGCTTCGTGCTAAGCCAGGATGGAGTTATACTGGTGGCACCTATTTCCTTGATGTTATTGTTACGGCAACTCAACTGTAATCTTAACTGATTTTTTAGCAGGTTGCTCACGAAGCGTAGTGAGCAACCTGTATTTTTTATCTATCATTCATTTCAGGAAATGAAAGGGATTATTATTTTGTGCTGCCTCTTATTTTCGATATTTACTAGTGTCAAAGGACAAAATTATTTCTCGCCTTCGCTTCAGTTTACCGATTCTTTACAGGGGAGTGATTCAACATTCTTAGTTCAAAACGCATTACGAGTTAATTTTTCGAATCCGATATTTTCAAGCTATTCGATTCAACTATGGTCTCCTGAAGGATGGCGCTTATTAGGAAGTAATAAGTTGATGATCAGGGGAAATTCAGATTCAATTTTTCGTATCACTTTTTTGAGATCTCGGTTCGCACAGGCAAAGTGGTCTCCTGTCAAAGTCCAGCTATTTGATTCGTTAAATCAAATGTGCTTAGATACATTTTTCCATATAAAAGCTCCCTGACGATTAGATTTTCAGTTATTCTCTTCTGATTCAATTGTAGAAATTTCCGATACCAGTCGGTTTGCAGTGATGAAACTTCGTATCATTAATAAGGGATCAGTAGAAGGATCTTATGAGGTGCATGTAAAGAAAAGTGCAGAAGTTATTTCCACATTTCGTATTGTTTCAGTGCTTCCAGGCATTGATACATTAGTTTATATTCCAATTTTAGTCCCGTCGGGTCGGGAGGAGAGCCAAACTCGGCTACAAGTTCATGTGGTCGATAGTTTTTCGCAAACCCGTACATTCCCATTTTCGATTGTCCGACGCTTTTCTACCGTTAAAGCCAATCCTACGCCTTTTGGTTTTCAAAAGTTAACATTGGAGACAGGTTTTTTTCTTTTAGAGAAGCGTATTTACCATTTTCATGAGACACGAACTACGTTTAATCTTAAAAAAGGGGATTTGAAAATTTCATTTCGTACAAAAACATTTGGTCAGCAACTTTCTGTGGAGCGGAACATTTTTACGGCTGATTATGTGGGTAAACGTCTGCGGGTCTTAATGGGTCAGCTCTCTGATAATACTCATTTTTTTTCCTTTGGTAGGGGTGTAAATATTCAGTTTAATCCTGTAGCCAAGCAGGAATGGGGTGGAAAGCTTGTTCTGCGAAATGATCAGACTATTAATACTAATAATAATATTCAGCTATATGGCCGTCATCAGCAAGGGGCTATTCATTTTTTACATCAACTAGTTGTTGATCTTGATCGGATTCGTGGCTTGAGTAGTTATCTGATGAATCATGAGGTATCCCTACATAAGTCCGAGCGATTTAAGATTAAGTCAATTTTTGCTGCTGGAGTTGAAGAGTTTAAACGACTACGAGTTTTTCATAGTGGTGATTTGGGGATTGGGATAGGCCTAGCTTCATATATCAAACTTCCTCAATGGGAGCTAGCGAGTGACTTATTGTATTATCAAAAAAGCTTTCCTGGTTTAAATAAAGGGCTTCGCAACTATCAAATCGATGTCAGGAGAATCTTTAAAAATATTTCAATAGGATTATTTTATCGTTACAATTATGTTTCAGTTCCTATTTTGTATGATTCAGTATACATCATGGACGCCTTTAAGTTTAATATGGAGCGATTGGGTTTCCGGACTAGTTTTTCCAGCGGTGCTTGCAATTTTTCATTTAGCAGCGGCCGATTTCGCCAAGTTGGATTGACAGCAGGTCAACTGGATCGGTATATTTTCATAGATAATAGTATTAGTTGGCAGCTTAATAAACAAACTCGCTTACAGTTTTCTACATTAAGTGGTTTTGCTGACAGACGAATTGTCTCGGAACCTGTTTGGTTTAGTAATTCCTCAGTGGATGTAAAATGGAAGCGGATGGGAGTTAAGGGATTTTATGTCAGACAGCCTATTTTCCGAGATAGTGCTGTCAAAGTACTTGTTCGTACTATTGAAACTGTTTTATTGTCGCCCTATTACAGTTTTAAGTTAATCAAGCGATTGCCTATTTCTCTTCGTTATACATTTTCAAAGTCGATTTATGATAAATTTATTACACAAGGATTTGGATTTACTTTACAATATAAGGCTACAGACAATAATTGGCAGATTCAATGTAATGGAACAGTTCCACTGACGGCTACCACTCCCAATCAAACGGTTTTGGCAAGTTTTCCCTATGTTACTTTATCTATTCAAAAAACAATTAATGTTCCTACTTTTTTCAAGAGACGCTATTTTAACTTGCGCGTAGTAGTATATGAGGATGTAAATGCTAATGGACTTTATGATATGGGGGAGCCATGCCTTGAAGGAGTTCGCTTTGCAGTCAATAGTTTACGTTTTTTGACTGACGCTGCTGGAAGTTTCATGATTTTAAATACGGCATCCGGTAAGTATAATCTAATTGTTGAGGCAGGCTACTCTCAAAGGGGCCTCACACCGGTGCTACCCAATATTTCTATTGATTTGAAGGGTTCACAGGTTGTTTATTTTTCATTTCGAAAAGGGCATGCGATTGGCGGTTTTGTAAAGTTTGATTTAGATCCTTATTCAAAAAATCAAATCACACCGGAAAACATTATGATTAATTTGGTTGATCAATTAGGTAAAAAATATACTACGCTTACTGATACCGCTGGGAAATTCTTACTCAGTGTACCAGCCGGTATTTACACCGTATCGTTGAACGAAACCTCTTTTACAGGGTCGATTCGTCCGGTTGTGAGCTCTTTCCAGGTTAATCTTCAAAATAACTCGTACGAGTCTGTAGTATTTGAGTTAAGAGAAAGGCGAAGGCCTATTCGTTATCGGGATCACTAATTAATTTCTATCTCTAACTGGGAGGCTTCTAGTGGCACATCTGCTCCTGCATCCAAAACGGCTGTAAGCGTATACTTTCCAGGTGGCAGGCTAGGGGGGAGCTCGTAGTCGACATAGCGGATTTGGGAAGGAAATAATGGGAATTCCTTTGGAGAAAGCCGAATTGGGTTTGCTCCATTTGAGGCACTTATTTCTATTTGGCTTGAACATTGTAACTGAACTTCGCCTTGATTTTGGCAGGTTACTCTAAATTTTCTTTTTTCTTTTTCAAGTATTTTAAAGTCTAAAAGTTTTATTTCTTTTTTTGTAACCTGAGGTGGGGTTTGGTAAATATGTATTCCTACTCGAAACTTATTTGCAATTGTAGTGGTTAGCCCTGATGTATCTTTTATTTGCTTTTCTTGTGTGGTCTCTACGAATAACATACACCAATTCATTTGTTGATTACGAATGCTGTCTGATGGATGTGTCATGGTAACCAGTAGTTCTTCAGTTTCGCCAGGCCCCAATTCAAAAAAGTTTTTATTCAATTGAATCCATCCGGCGCAGGATCTGTCTATTTCGCCAGGAGTTGTATAAACGTGTGCTCCGGTTGTGTCCCTGATCCAGTCGGATAGGTATACGACAAATTGTTTTGGTTCTGTCAAGGCATTCGTTATTCTTACAATTTGTGAACCAGATTGGTTGGCCAAGAGGCCAAATTCAAGGGTTACTGGACGAATGGCAATCCCTTTTGGTCTGTCCTCTGTTTGCGCCTGAGCCATCATTACTAAACAGACTAAATGCAGCAGTAAGCTATATTTTTTCATGCTTTTATGCGCAAACTACCTGCTTGAAATCAAGTAGACAATGATTAAAATTTGTGGTGATTTGATTGCAGTAATCTTGCGCAAAATTTTAGGGCTTACTAAAGAAAAACGCCTCTCCAATTTCTATGGAGAGGCGTTTGTGCCCGAGATCGGAGTCGAACCGATACATTCTTGCGAACGGCAGATTTTGAGTCTGCTGCGTCTACCAATTCCGCCACCCGGGCAGAGGGATTGCAAAAGTAGGGGAAATTAAGATTTAACTCAAGTTCAAACCTATTCTCTCTTGAATTCGGTCTAGGTATTTTCTTTGGTAGTAATATTCTTTGATTTTTTTTAAGTCGGAATCAGACGTAGAAAGCGGTGGGCTTATGAGCAATTTTTTAACCCCGCTGTATAAGGTTTGTCCGTATTGGTATATTTTTTCTTTTATATCGAGTAACTGATTTTGATCACCATCTGTTATTTGTTCATTCAATTCCATCATTTCCATTAAAAAATCTCCCGACAATGTTGCATTTTCCTGCTCGCTTATGCTTCCGGTCATTTCCAGGACATATTGCAAGGTTGCCATTGGATCCTGAAATACTTGCCAGCCTTTATTGACTGCTGAACTTATTTCCATAACCCGCTGCAAACCGGTCTCATCCTCATTGGTATTAAAATCGGGATGAAATTTGCGGCTCAACTCCAAAAATTTAGGTTTGAGTTTTTTTGTGTCTACCTCAAATTGGGGTGGTATTTCAAATAGTTCAAAATAGTTCATAACTAAGCCCTCGAGTGGGTTAAATTTGCTGAATCGATTGCAAAGGTACAAGCCTATGGCTACTATTGGAATTATACGTGAAGGTAAAATCCCTGCCGACAACCGGGTAGCGTTAACCCCGTCCCAATGTAAGTGGCTTATCAAAAGCTTTCCCTCAATCAAAATTTTCGTACAGCCATCTTCTACGCGGTGTTTTGCCGATAAAGAGTATGAAAGGGCGGGTGCTATCGTAAGTGAGGATCTTTCCCAAGCTGATTATCTCTTTGGTATTAAAGAGGTCCCTCAACAGTCTTTATTAAATGATAAGACCTATCTTTTTTTCTCACACACAAAAAAGCTCCAGTCCTACAATCAATCCTTATTTCAAGCCATGATTCAAGCTAGAATCACTTTGATTGATTATGAATGTTTGGAGCACGATGATGGGCAGCGTATTATTGGTTTTGGTTTTTTTGCTGGTGTTGTAGGGGCCCATAATGGCGTGCTTGCCTTCGGAAAAAGAACCGGATTATTTAATTTAGAACGAGTCTATAAACATAAGAATTTCAGAGAGTTAATTCATAGTTACTTCGAATTAAAATTGCCGCCAATTAAAATCGCAGTTACTGGTTCGGGTCGGGTAGCACACGGAATTATGGAGGTTTTGAATTTAATGGGTGTCAGGGAAGTTGAGCCAGATGAATACCTCCAGAGGGCATTTTCTTACCCTGTTTACGTGCAGCTCAAGGGCGGGGACTTATTCCGAAGTCGAAAATCAGGTGGCTATAATCGAGAGGATTTTCACGCAAATCACCAAGAATACGAATGCTTGTTTCGTGCCTATTTAACAACAACCGATATTCTATTAAATGGTATCTATTGGGAAGAGGGGATGGATCGACTTTTTGATGAAGAGAGCTTGAGGCAGCCTGATTTTAAACTAGTAACTATTGCTGATATTACAGATGATGCTTTTGGTTCTGTTCCAATCAATCTAGGCGATCAGACTATAGAGGATCCTGTCTATGGGGTTGATAAATTTAGTTTACAAAAAACGGCACCTTATTTAGCGAACTCTGTGGATGTGATAGCAGTAGGGAATTTGCCCAATGAACTGCCTAGGGATGCCAGCCGTTATTTTGGAGAGCAACTAATCAAGTTTATACTGGAGGATTTACTTCTGAAAGGAAACTCTCCAATGCTTGATCGTGCTACTCTTCTCAAACATGGTAAGCTCACGGCCCCCTTTGAGTATATGCGTGATTATGCAGGCATTGTATAATTCTTTGTCACAGGTATAAGTAATAATCTTTCAGTAATAGGTGGACTTCTGAGCTGTATCCCATGGAATCTCCCTGAATAACAAGCGAAGTATTCTCAATTATAGTTT
>CAINBK010000246.1:0-2198 GCA_903846615.1 uncultured Bacteroidota bacterium | reverse complement strand
GTGGACTGTTGATATGCTACTTTAGGCGCCCCTATTGCCTTTACTATAGACAAATCGAATTCCTTTACTTGCATTGAATCAATCGACAAAGAGCGTAATTGATAACCCTCAGCCTGTTGTTCAGACCAATAAATTCGATTATTAGTAACATGTACTTGATATTTACCAAGTCCTCCCTCAACTAGACTATATAATTTCCTTTCGGACAACTTATACATATACAAGTTGTCATTATTGGCAAAACCCGCTGAAAAATAAATAGCTCCCTGATGATGCTGGGGAAATCCAACACTGTAAGGCAAGAAAGGCGTTAGTAGTTCCTCAGAATCCTGTTTGATTAACAATAATGCCATTGTGCCATCCGATCGGCGAGCTGCAGCAACAACGCTATCTTCCCCAATGAATTTTGGATCCGTTAAAAAATAACCCTGAGGAGATCGATAGGTACGAATCAGTTTTCCACTAGGCGTTTCTAGCCATTGTAATGAAGAAGCCCCATTCTCTTGTAATTGTACCGCTACCACCACTCCAGCTGCAGATATATCAGGAGAGAAATAACGTGAATGAGTAGTAAGATCGATTTGAGTACGGGCCTGTACGTCCAGCAATCGCAATGAGCTGTATGTAATCCAACCTCTTCGAGGATCACGCTCAAAAGCCGCATACACAATTTTACCATTTCGGTAACTAAATAGAGGCTCCAATGAAATATCCTGTGTTCTTAATCGATATTCCTTTTTACCATCATAGAGATAAAATCCTGGGCGATGACGATTAGTAGATCGAATATAAAGAAGTGAATCCTGTCCTAACGCATATGGAAATTGACGATGATCGACAAAACGTTTATTTTCTTTGAATAATGCTTTACCAACTGCAGACCCTTCTTGATTTGATGAGCTTTGATAGGATTGAAGAGACTTCTTTACAAAATCACGATAAGATAAACCAGCGTGCTTTTTTATTGCACCCTGAAATGGATATAATAAAGAGCGGTAAGAAACCGCATCACGAATCACCTTCTCCCAAAAATGATCACCAAATTGCTGATACCCATAATTCACTAATAAATAGCCTAACTCATAGTGGTTCGGCACCCAGTCCTTGAAGGATCCATTTCGGATCTTCATCCAGGAATAAGATTTATGGGCAGACCAAAGTATTGGAAAACTATTCATGAATCGCGGCAGTTTACCCCTGCCCTGTTTGCTCAAAGCAGATTCTTGCCAAACGGCATCTCCCTCAAAAAACCAGTTTGGCACAGCTGCATTGATGGCTAGATCAAAGGCTTGTTCGCCAAAAAGCTGTAAAGCAAATTTGCTAAGCCCTTGTTTCATATTCTCGAATTGCTCCACGTGTCTATACTCGTGTAAGGCTAATTGATCCGACCAACCTATGGCCCCATTAGAGAAATTATCCAAGTCAGGTTGTAAAAACCATTCACTTCTCGAAGGCCCCACCTGTACATATCCATTAGAAATTACAGTACGATGTTGAAGTATAATAGGAATAGAACCAACGCGGGAACCTAAAGAAATCGGGCGTTCACGCGCCATTAAATGAATCAATTTAGCAGCACGTTGAGCCTGACTATCCAACCCGGGTGAAAAAATTAACTGTACGGTGTCAGTTTTGATTTGAAGCCAACGTTGACCACTGCGATGCCCTCCAAACTGTTGCGAAAAAACAACTAGCGATAACAACAGGAAAAATAGTAGCAACAACGGTTTTCTCATAGACTCAACGAGGTAAGTTCTTCAACATGTCTTCCGTCATGGATTCTAAATTAAACTCTTCCTTCCAGCCCCAGTCCGATCGAGCTGGTGAATCATCGATACTTTCCGGCCAGCTGTCAGCAATTTGTTGCCGGTAGTCCGGAGCAATATTCATCTCAAACTCAGGAATATGACGCTGTATGGCTGTACATACCTCCCGCGGAGAAAAACTCATCCCAGAAAGATTATAAGAGGTTCGAATTTTTATTGAAGCGGCCTGTGCTTCCATCAATTCCATCGTTGCCCGAATCGCATCGGGCATATACATCATAGGCAGGTAAGTATCTTCTTTTAAAAAACAAGTATACTTTTTCTTCGATAACGCATCTCGATATATTTCTACCGCATAATCAGTAGTACCTCCACCCGGTTCAGATTTGTAGGAAATCAAACCAGGATAACGAATGCTACGAACATCAACCC
>CAINBK010000245.1:0-11285 GCA_903846615.1 uncultured Bacteroidota bacterium | reverse complement strand
GTTTTGGTATAATGCCGGTTACCCATCCGCCTCCTCGCATAACCTCATCTGCTACGACGCCCATTAATCCAACACTTCCTCCACCATAAATCATTTTGATTTGCTTGGCCGCGATTAGCTTTCCTATTTCCTTGGCTTGATCGCTATAGCAAGGGGATGTCCCTTTTTTTGATCCGCAAAAAACTGCGATAGATTCAATGGCCATTGAATGTGTTTAGTCGAGCAAAGAGAATCTTTTTTTGGCTATCTTCAAAACTCAATCCAACCCATTATTATGTCGCCTCAACTTCTTTTTTCCTTTGTGATTGGGTACTTCCTTTTATTACTGGGTGTTGCCTGGTATACTTCACGAAACGCAGATAACGAATCTTTTTTTATCGGCAACCGTAATAGTAACTGGATGCTGGTTGCTTTTGGAATGGTGGGAACTTCACTTTCTGGAGTAACGTTTGTAAGCGTACCGGGTAATGTGGGCTCCATACAGTTTAATTATTTTCAATTAGTAATTGGTTATGTGCTTGGTTATGCGGTAGTGGCTTTTATTTTATTGCCACTTTATTACAAAATGAATTTGACAAGCATCTATACGTATCTGGAAAAACGATTTGGGATCAATGCGCATAAGGCGGGTGCTTTCTTTTTTATTTTATCTCGGACCGTAGGTGCTACGGCTCGACTATACCTTGTTATTAATATTCTTCAGTTATTTATTCTTGACAAGTTGGGTATTCCATTTATTGCTACAGCCCTGGTAATCTTGGTGTTGATTTTGCTTTACACCTTTGAGGGTGGGGTGCGTACCATTATATTTACGGATACCTTACAGACTTCCGGTATGTTAATTGGACTAGTAGTCTGCTTGCTGGTCTTGATGAACACGCTTGGGACAGACTTGGCTGGAACTTGGCAGTTGATTAGTGATAACAATTACAACCAGGTGCTGAATTGGGATGTTAAAAGTCCTTTCAATTTTTGGAAGCAGTTAATAGGGGGCATGTTTATTACCATTACAATGACAGGGCTCGATCAGGAAATGATGCAGAAAAATATAAGTGTTCGCACGTTAAAGGATTCCCAGAAAAATGTAATGACTTTAAGCTTTATACTGGTGATTGTAAATGCCTTATTTCTTCTCTTAGGGGCCGTATTGTATTTATATGCTAGTACTACTGGATTGGCAGCAAAGGGAGACGATCTGTTTCCTACTATTGCATTAAGTGATGCATTTTCTGGCACGATCGGGGTGATATTTATTATTGCGTTGATTTCTGCTCTCTTTCCGAGTGTAGATGGGGCTATTACTTCTTTGACTTCCAGTTTTTGTATAGATATATTAGATTTTAATCGGAGTGAAGCGAACGAGGCTGTTAAAAGACGTCGTCGCTTAGCGGTTCACTTAGGTTTTGCCATTGTTTTTCTGATTATGGTATTGCTATTTAAAGTGATTAACGACAAAACAATCATCCAGTTTATTATCAAGTTTGCTGGTATTACTTACGGGCCATTACTTGGACTTTTCTCTTTTGGTATTTTAACTCGACGCGTACTCAAGGATTCTATGGTATGGCTTATTTGTGTGGCTGGGCCGCTATTAACACTTGTGTTGGATGTACTTTGTAATCCTAAGTACTATGAGGGGTTATTACATACACAATTGGGTATCGATACCTTTTCCCAACAACTATTTAATGGTTATAAGATTGGGCCAGAATTGATTTTACTCAATGGAGTAATCACTTTCTTTGGTTTATGGTTGATCTCAAGCTCATCCAAGAGTCCTCGCAATTGATATAACAACCAGTACCTTTGTTATTAAAATTATTCTGTGGATATCCTTCATCCGCTAGCTCAGCAATACGCAGAAAAGCATAGTACTCCTCAGGATCGGTTACTCCAGGAGCTGGAAGCTTATACGCGTTCAAATCACGTAGCTCCTCATATGGTAAGCGGTTTTTTACAGGGACGATTTCTTCAGTTATTTAGTTCTTTGTTACGTCCCCAGGCCGTGTTGGAGATCGGAACCATGACGGGATACAGTGCTTTGTGTCTTGCAACGGGTCTCACCGCTTCGGGTACCTTACATACAATCGAGTTAAGGGAACAAGATGCTGCTATCGCGCAGTCTTTTTTTGATCGTTCTTCGTATAACTCCCAAATTCGTCTTCATTGTGGCGATGCGCATCTGATTATTCCTACTTTACAACAAACTTGGGATCTGGTCTTTGTAGATGCTGATAAGGTTTCTTATTTGGACTATTTTAACATGGTTTTTCCCGCTGTTCGTGTAGGTGGCTATATCTTAGCGGACAACATTTTTTTCCATGGACAGGTTTTTACGGAGGAAATTCATGGGAAAAATGCAATAGCCATTGCACGATTCAGTGAGATGTTATTAGAGCGAGACGATGTGGAGGTCACAGTTGTCCCGCTGCGAGATGGATTGAGTGTGATTAAAAAAGTTAGATAGTATGCGTCTTTGTTTTTCGATCATTTTGTTTCTTATTATGGAGACTGTTATGGGACAGCCTGTTGCAACCATACAACAGTATATTGATCAGCATAAGGATCTTGCCATTAAAGAGATGAAGCGTACGGGGGTTCCGGCCTCCATAAAATTGGCACAGGGCATTCATGAAACCATGGCTGGACAAAGTCCGTTAGTGCTAAAGTCCAATAATCACTTTGGAATCAAATGTAAAACAGGTTGGAGTGGCCCTTCTGTCCGTCATACAGATGATGCTCGTAATGAGTGTTTTCGAAAATATAACTCAGCTGAAGAGTCTTATCGGGACCATTCTAATTTCTTGAAAGGAAGTGGCCGTTATGCACCACTGTTTGAACTGGATCCTACAGATTATGAAGCCTGGGCCAGGGGGCTCAAAGCAGCTGGGTATGCCACTAACCCCGTTTATTCCCAAACGTTAATTCGGTTAATTGAAGAATACGATTTACAACAATATTCAATGGTTGCTTTAGGGTATGAGAATGGAGAAGAGGACAGTGCTGAAACAAAGGATGCTGAAAAAGCGGTTCTCCCCGCAACAACTTCTGTTAGTACCCCCATAGCGCCCGTGGTAGCTGCTGACATTGTAATAGAAGATGAACCCAGTAAAGCGGAACAGCCAGCTTTGAGTTCCTCAACGAATTTGCAAGAGAACCGCTATCCTAGTGGTGTATTTAAGGAGCAGGGCTATCGGGCTGTTTATGTGACAGCAGGCACCCCTTTTTTAGTAATTGCACAGCAATATAAAGTCCCACTTGCCCGAATTTTTGAATGGAATAATTTAGCGCCAACTACCGCCGCCAACGTATCGCAAGTCCTTTTTTTGGAGCGAAAGACTAAAAGTGTGCTGCGGTTACCAACCTTGCGTTCCAGACTGTAACTTAGCTTTTAAATTTTTCTATGGAAACAATTCGCGTTCATGATAAGGTATTCAAAGAATATCTCTCCGCGGATTTGATCCAGCAACGTGTCAGCGAATTAGCTGCTCAAATCAATACTGACTACATCAATAAGCGACCTTTATTTCTGGCTATTCTAAATGGTTCTTTTATGTTCGCTGCTGATCTGTTCAGACAAGTAAGTCTTGATGCTGAAATCTCATTTATAAAAATTGCTTCTTACAAAGGAATGCGTTCGTCCGGTCAGGTCATGACTGCCATTGGAATGGACCAGGATCTGCATGGACGAGAAGTTATTGTGGTGGAGGATATTGTAGATACAGGGAAAACATTGCACCATTTTCTTCCTTCACTTGGTCAGCAAGAGCCTGCTTCCATTCGAATTGCTACATTTTTACATAAACCGGAGGCTACTAATTTTTCGGTGCCATTGGATTATGTTGGGTTTTCTATTCCAAACAAATTTGTAGTAGGGTACGGCCTCGATTACGATGGGCTGGGACGTAATTATGGTGCATTATATCAGTTGGTATAAGACCACTTTCCTGAGTGGGTTTAATAATATTATTTATGCGTCGTGGAAGGATTTTATTGTTCTTCTCATTGTTTTACACAGCTACTACCGTGGCGCAGGAATTCTATGTAAGAGGTGAAGTAAAAGATTCAACCGGGCAGGCTTTACAAAATGTGCAGATCAGGCAATTCTCTACCGGGCTGCTTTTCAAGTCTGGAGTTTGGGGCAGTTTTGGTTTCTCCTCCCGTTTTTTTGCAGATACATTACAGGTTTCACTAAGGGGATACCGTACTGAGAAAGTTGTAACAGCAGGCGAAGCACCAATAAGAATCGTGCTACGGGCTTTGCCTCCTGGGCAGCGTTTATCAGAGAACTCTCGTTTAGCCTCGCGCACGGCTAATATGAATAGGGAAGAACGCAAAGGTTGGTTTACAGGCGATGAAACCTATGCCGATTTACTTGAAAACAAGTGGGTGAGTACGTTAGCTTTTCCTTCAACAGGACTTTCGCTGACAGTAGATCAGGCTTCTTATTCCAATATACGCCGCTTCATTTCCCGAGGTACCTATGTGCCCGCTGATGCAGTTCGGGTGGAGGAGATTTTCAATTACTTCCCAACAACTTATTTACCGCCTGCCGATTCAGCGGTGTTTGCTGTTTCCTCCCGCGTAAGTCCTTGTCCCTGGAATTGGAATAATCATCTTTTACATTTAAATCTATCGGCTCGTAAACTTAATTTGGATTCACTGCCACCGGCTCATCTGGTTTTTTTAATTGATATCTCCGCATCGATGGATATGCCCAACCGATTGCCTTTGCTTCAGTCTGGATTTCGCATGTTGTTGTCTAATCTTAGAGAAAAGGATTCTGTTTCCATTGTTGTGTATGGAGGTATGACTGCGGTATTGGTGCGTGCGCTTAGTGGTTGTGAAAAGGATAGTTTAACCACCGTAATCAATGGTCTGGTTCCGGGTGGTGCAACACCCGGTGAGTCAGGTATACGCATGGCATACCAAGTGGCGAAGCAGCATTTTATCGAAGGAGGTAATAACCGGGTGATTTTGGCAACCGATGGAGATTTTAATGTAGGGTTAAAATCTGAAAATGAGTTAGAGGAATTGATCAGTATTCAAAGAGAACAGGGAATCTATCTTACCTGTCTGGGTGTTGGAATGGGTAATTATAAGGATTCAAAAATTCAATTATTGGCTGAACGGGGTAATGGCAACTTTGCTTATTTAGATCAGGAAAAAGAGGCGGAGCGGGTGTTGATGACTGAGTTTACAAAAACACTTTACGCTGTTGCAGATGATGTTTATATGAACGTATCATTTGATCCTTCCTTGGTAAAAAATTATCGGCTGATCGGATTTGATAATAAAGCAGGCGCTTTATTAGACTCGCTGGCACAGCTGGAAGGAGGGGAGGTAGGATCCGGTCATACTCTTACCGCACTTTTCGAAATTGAGCCAACTGAAAAATTTGCATCGGTTGCTTACAAAAAGCAGGATCCTGATTCAATCGCATGGATACAATTGCAGTATCGCTTACCAGGAGATAGCGTGCAACGTAAAGAGCAGGTTCGCATTCCACTTTATTATGTTTATCTAGAACAAGAATTGAAGCAATCCATGTTTATGGCTTCGTTGGCGCAATTTGGAATGTTGCTAAAAGGATCTCCATTTTTGAATAAATCAGACTGGAAAGAATTGGTGAAACTTGGCGAACAGGTTGTAGATAGCGCTAATCCTGACCAATTGGAATGGCTTGCATTAGTCCGTAAGTGCAGTGAGCTCTATGATAAAAAGAAAAAGCGAAATTGGAATCGTCTCAGACGTTAGTTATTGAAAAATATCTTTGATTCTATCAAAGAAATTCCTTTCTGATTTATCAGGTTGCGGTTGCAAATTAGGAGAACCACTCAGTTTCTCAAGCGCTGCTTTTTCATCTGCATTTAATTGCTGGGGCGTCCAAACACTCACCTGAATTAACTGATCTCCTTTCTCATAAGAATTTACCGCAGGAAACCCTTTGCCTTTTAATCTAAAAATTTTTCCGCTTTGTGTACCCGCCGGAATTTTAATTTTTGCTTTTCCATCGATGGTGGGCACTTCCACATGTGTACCAAATACAACATCGGTAAATGAGAGATGTAATTCGTAGGCTACATTGAGGCCCTCTCGATAGAGCTCTTTGTGAGGTTCTTCTTCTATCAGAATAATCAGATCTCCGGGAGAACCACCTCTTTCGCCGGCATTTCCCTTGCCAGAAACATTGAGTTGCATGCCTTCTTGTACGCCAGCTGGAATTTCAATTGTTACAGTTTCCTCCGCATAGGTTCTTCCTTCCCCTTTACAAGCGGTACATTTTGCGGTGATGGTGGAACCTTCCCCATTACAGGTAGGGCAAGTAGTTACGGTTTGCATTTGTCCCAGAAAAGTATTTTGTACTCTTCTTACTTGACCACTTCCATTACAACCTGTGCAGGTTTGCGTGCTACCCTTGTCTTTGGCACCACCTCCTCCACATGTAGTGCAGGGGACATATTTTTTAACTTTTATATTCTTGCTAACTCCATTTGCAATCTCCTCGAAATTCAATTTTAATTTGATTCTGAGATTACTACCTCGTACACCGCGGGCTCTTGATCGTCCACCGCCACCACCACGCTGGCCGCCTCCAAAAAATCCACCAAACAGATCGTCACCGAATATATCTCCAAACTGACTGAAGATATCCTCCATGTTCATTCCTCCGCCATATCCTCTATTACCAGCCCCACCTATACCGGCGTGACCAAACCGGTCGTATTGCGCGCGTTTATCTGCATCACTTAAGACTTCATAGGCTTCCGCTGCTTCTTTGAATTTTTCTTCAGCAGCCTTATCGCCTGGGTTTCTATCTGGGTGATATTGCATTGCAACTTTGCGATACGATTTTTTTATTTCGTCTGCTGAAGCAGATTTGCTTACGCCCAGTATCTCGTAAAAATCTCTTTTGCTCATAGCTTATTTCCCTACCACCACTTTTGGATGACGGATTACTTTATCATTGAGTAAATATCCCTTTACCACTTCATCAATAATCTTTCCTTTCATCTCTTCGTTGGGTGCGGGAATTTCGGTAACGGCTTCATGTAGATCTGCATCAAAGGGTTGATTGATTACTTCCATTGCTTTGAGCCCTCTATTTTGCAACTTTGATTTGAGTTTATTGAATACTAACTTGACCCCTTCCCATGCAGCGGATTCTGCTACTCCGGCTTTTTCTAAGGTTTGCTGAGCCCGATCACAGTCATCTACAACATCCAGCAATTCAGTAATAACATCCCTTCCTGCTGTTTGCATTAATTCAATTCGTTCTTTAGCATTACGACGTTTGAAATTATCAAACTCTGCAATAGTCCGAATGTATTTGTCTTTGTAAGATTCCAGTTCGGCTTTTAATTTTTCCAGTTCGGACTCCTCTGCTAGGTTTTCCTCGTGTAGGGGCGTGCTTCCATTGGTTTCTTCCCCACCATGGTCCATTTCTTGAGATTTGTTTGCTTGTTCTTCCATAGACTGTTCTAAATTGGTTGCAAAGGTAAGTCCGACAATTTTACGGCCAAGCGAAAACTACTTGACGCTTCTGTTGATTTAAAGACAAATTGACTTTAAATACTAGGGGATAGCGCCTTTCTGTCTGTCTTTGAAAAGCTATCTTCGCCTTCTATGAGTCGTGTTTTTCTGCGTCGAAAAATTGCTCCGCGTGTCCAAAATGGGCACCCCTGGATTTTTATGAATGAAGTGGACCGGGTAGAGGGTTCACCCGCCCCAGCTGACATAGTGGAGGTATTTTCACACGATAGTAAATGGATAGGTAGCGGGTATTATAATCCCCAATCGCAGATTGTAATTCGAATTCTTTCCAGAGTGAAAGGGCAGGAAATTAATGCTGACTTTTTCAAAAATAAAATCCAAAGTTGCTGGCAGTATCGCCAACAGACAGGTTATACTGAGAATTGTAGATTGGTATTTGGTGAAGCTGATGGATTGCCTCAATTGATCATTGATAAGTTCAATGATTATTTTGTTATTCAGACGCTTGCATTGGGGATTGATCGTTGGAAGCCCGTTATTGTAGAGGCTTTATTGGAAATTTTTTCTCCCAAGGGCATTTATGAACGAAATGATGTTCCTGTACGGGAGCTAGAAGGGCTTCCACAACAAAAGGGGTTTTTAACAGCACCGTTTGAAACAAAAATAATTATCAAGGAAAATGGGTTGCAGTTCTATGTTGATCTAGCCAATGGACAGAAAACTGGTTATTTCCTCGATCAGCAAGATAATAGAACAGCAATCCGATCTATTGTAAAAAATGCCGATGTGCTGGGGGCTTTCACCTATACCGGTACATTTGAAGTACACGCGGCCCACTATGGAGCAAAATCTGTATTGGGGTTGGATATCTCGGCTTCAGCCGTTGAGCAAGCCAATGAAAATGCAAGATTAAATGGTCTTCAGGATCGTTGTTCATTTGAAGTAGCTAATGCCTTTGATATCTTAAAGCAATGGGCAAAAGAAGGTAAGCAGTATGATGTAGTAATGTTGGATCCTCCTGCATTTACCAAAAGTCGTGCTACCATTCAAAAGGCAATTACAGGGTATAAGGAGATTAATTTGAGAGGCATGAAACTGGTAAAGCCAGGAGGATTTCTAGTAACTTCTTCCTGTACCAACCTTGTTCCAGCGGAACTATTTTTAGAAATTATTGGAATGGCAGCAAAGGATGCTAGAAGAAAAATAAGACAGGTTTGTTTTCAAACACAGTCAGCAGATCATCCTATTGTTTGGGAGATGGAGAATACGCAATACCTTAAATTCCTGATTGTTCAGGTATTGTAACAGCAACTATTTAGTGACTTGAAATTTTCCGGATTCAACAATCTTGCCGGATTTTTCTACGAGGTGATAAACATAAATACCTCGCGTGAATTCGTTGAGAGGGAGCGTAATCCTTTCTAGGTTAAGCTTTGTGTCTATCATCTTTTTTCCGAGTATTCCATTGTAGACCTGTAAGCTTAAATCTTTGCGACCCGTATTTTTCAATTCAAACACAACATAGCTTACGGCTGGGTTTGGATAAAGCTTTACCAACTTCTCTGTGGTCCCAACAGCTGGGGTTACAGGAGTTTGCTGTGCCTGGATAGTAAATGACAACAATAAGAGACCCACTGATATGAAAAACGGTTTCAACATCAATTCAAATATACTTCTTTAATTAAAAAAAGGCCATAATAAAATGCAAAAGCCCAAGAACGAGGATTCTTGGGCTTTGATGATCAGTGAATTAAGCAAGATTGTTTATGCTAATGATTTCAATGTTTCATTTATTTTTTCAAAATTGGGAACCTCTCCGGGGTTATCTAGCACTTCTGCATATTGAACAGTTCCATTTTTATCGATTAAAAATGCCGATCGTTTTGAAACGCCTTTCATATCCAGAATCCAATCCTGATAAATGGTTTCGTATTGCTCAGATACTTTTTTGTTGAAGTCGCTGAGGAGTGGAAAATTAAGTTGTTGTTCTTCTTTGAATTTTGCCAGTGTAAATACAGAGTCTACAGATATTCCAAGTACAGTTGCATTAGAACCATTGTAGAGCGCAATATTATCTCGAACTGAACAAAGTTCCTTGGTGCAAACTCCAGTGAATGATTGTGGGAAAAATAATAGTAGCACGTTCTGACCTTTCAAAGAAGAAAGCTGTAAGGGGTTCTTGTCAGAATCAAATAGGGTGAAGTCGGGGGCTGTTTGACCAATTTGGATGCTCATTGTGATTGATTTTAGTTGAGTTAATTCTATAAGACAATTCAGTTGTAAAAAAGTTCCCGCAAAGATGCTCAAAATGCACGTATTTTGAAATACCACAATAGAATTACTATGCTAGTCCGTGACATTACTTATTATCTGGATACCGTGGCACCGCCTTCTTTACAAGAGTCGTACGACAATGTTGGTTTGCTCGTTGGGGATGGCAGTAGTGCTTGTACGGGAGTACTCTGTTGTTTAGATGTAACCGATTCAATTTTGGATGAGGCGCTCGAGAAGGGATGTAATTTGATTGTGGCGCACCATCCATTGATTTTCGGTGGAATCAAACAAATTAATGCTAACGATGTCACAGGCAATTTGATCATTAAATCTATCAAAAACAATATTGCTATTTATGCCATCCACACCAACTTGGACAATACTATTGATGGGGTAAATGGTAAAATGGCGGCACTACTTGGGTTAACTGATTGCAGTGTTTTGTTGCCTAAATCAGGAACTTTAAAAAAGCTGATCACTTTTGTTCCTCAAGGCCAAGTAGAGCAGGTTCGCTCTGCATTATTTGAAGCGGGAGCTGGTCATATCGGCAAATACAGCGAATGTAGTTTTTCAAGCAGCGGAGAGGGTACGTTCAAAGCCGGTCCAGGAACTTCCCCATATGTTGGAACAGAAGGCATCAGGCATACCGAAAATGAAGTAAAACTGGAGCTGATTTATCCGGTTTATCTTGAATCAATCCTGCTCAGCGTCCTTAAAAAAACGCACCCTTATGAGGAAGTGGCCTACGACCTGATCACCTTGGATAATAAGTTTGATGGAATAGGCGCCGGATTGATCGGGCAATTGCCAGCTCCAATAAAAGCCCATCTGTTTTTAAAGCAGGTAGGGGAAGTTTTTAAGACACCACTGGTTCGTCATACAGCCTTATTGGACCAGCCTATCCAAAGAGTTGCCTTATGTGGTGGGGCAGGAAGTTTTTTAATTTCTTCTGCTTTACGTGCTGGTGCTCAAGCTTTTATAACTGCAGACTTGAAGTATCATGATTTTTTTAAAGCGGCAGAAAAGCTTGTCCTAGCGGATATCGGGCACTTTGAGAGTGAACAGTTTACCATTGACCTTTTACAGGAGCGTTTAGCCGAAAAATTCCCTACCTTTGCCGTCCTCAAAACAAGCGTTTCCACCAATCCGGTCAACTACCTATGGCACAAGTAAAAGATTACTCGATTCAGGAAAAGCTGGTCTCCCTGGTGACCCTTCAGCAGATCGACAGCAAATTGGATGAAATTAAAATCCTGAAAGGGGAGCTTCCTATGGAGGTAGCTGATCTGGAGGATGAAATCACAGGACTCAATGCACGTAAAACGCGTATTGAAGAAGAGATTAACGGCGTTACTGAGTTCATTGAGCAGCGCAAAATTGCTATCAAGGAATCCGAAGCCCAGATCAAGAAGTACGAGAAGCAAAGTGAGGACGTAAAGAACAATCGCGAATACGAAGCCATTAACAAGGAAATTGAAATGGCCCAGTTGGATATTAAACTGGCAGAAAAGCATATC
>CAINBK010000244.1:0-1573 GCA_903846615.1 uncultured Bacteroidota bacterium | reverse complement strand
GTACGCTCTCCCACACCGGCAAATACAGATAAACCAGAATAGGCTTTTGCAATATTGTTGATCAACTCCTGAATCAATACGGTCTTTCCAACACCGGCTCCACCAAACAATCCGATCTTTCCACCTTTTGCATATGGTTCGATCAGGTCAATTACTTTGATACCAGTATACAGTACTTCACTAGCCGTGCTGAGATTTTCAAAAGCGGGAGGCTGGCTATGAATGGGACGACCATTTTCCTTTGTCACAGCTGGCAGACCATCGATGGGATCTCCTGTTACATTGAACAGACGACCTTTTATTCCTTCACCAGTTGGCATTGCAATCGCCTTTCCAGTATCTACCACCGTCATACCGCGTACCAATCCTTCAGTACCATCCATTGCGATTGTACGAACACTGTCCTCTCCAAGGTGCTGTTGTACCTCAAGCACCAGGATATCACCATTATCTTTCTTTAGTTCTAACGCATTGAAGATCTCAGGAAGTTTGCCATCGAATTGCACGTCGATTACGGCTCCAATTACCTGTTTAACTTTACCAGTTATAGCCATTTTTTAAGGTTTTTTGAGGGATCCGATAGACCCCACGTTTTCAGGCCGCAAAGGTAGGGGCGCAGTAGGAAAAAATGAAAAGAAAAATTGAAAGAATGAACCGGGTGTAAAACACGAGAGGCCAACTGGCTTTCCTACATTTGCGCCATGCGAATTCGGGAGGTAAAAAGCCTAAAGGATCAAAGGGATTTTTTAAAAGTTAACGTGACCCTTTTCAAAGGGGATCCAAACTATATTCAACCCCTTGACAAGGATGTGGAGGAGGTATTTGATCCCAATAAGAACAAAGCATTTCGGTTTGGGGAAGCTATCCGTTGGATCCTAGAGGACCAAAACGGTAAATTAATAGGACGAATTGCTGCTTTTGTCAATAAAAAATACAGAACAAAAGGGGATCGGTTTCCAGTGGGCGGTGTGGGATTTTTTGATTGCATTGAAAACCAGGAAGCCGCTAACTTCCTATTTGACACAGCACGCGATTGGCTGAATGCTAAGGGTATGGGAGCCATGGACGGCCCCATCAATTTTGGGGAAAGGGATCGTTGGTGGGGGTTAATTGTGGAGGGATTTCAACCTCCTTTGTATTGTATGAGCTATAGTAAACCCTATTACCGAAATTTATTTGAGCAGTATGGATTTCAACCCTTCTTTCACCAATACTGCTATGGCTTAGATCCCACCCGGGAGATTAGCCAAAAATTACTAGATCGACATGCAGAAGTAAAAAAAGATCCAGGGTTTAGAGCAGTATGCGCCACAAAAAAAGAGTTAGAAAAGTTTGCCAAAGACTTTTCCATAGTGTACAACAAGGCTTGGGCAGGTCATGGAGGACTCAAAGAAATTAGTCAGGATCTGGCCATGTCCATGTTCAATAAAATGAAACCGGTGATGGACGAGAAAATTGTTTGGTTCGCTTATTACCATGACCAGCCCATTGGGATTTTTATCAATATCCCCGACCTGAATCAATGGTTCAAATACTTGAATGGCAAGTTTGATCTTTTCCATAAGTTGAAATT
>CAINBK010000243.1:0-5636 GCA_903846615.1 uncultured Bacteroidota bacterium | reverse complement strand
AGTATGCTCCCAATTACCCTCGGGATGAATATCATAAACCGCTTTGAAAAGCTCAGCATCACTTCCCAGTATCGTATCAATTTCAGCAGCAGACCAGGTATAAAATTTTCCTTCCACTCCTTCTGAATCTGCATCAAGCGCCGCATAAAATCCTCCATCAGGACTGCCAAATTCGCGCTCCACAAATTCAAGTGTCTGCTCAATAACATTTCGATAAAATTTTTGCTGCGTTAACTGATACGCTTCACTATAAACGGATACTAACAACGCATTGTCATACGCCATTTTCTCAAAGTGTGGTGCTAACCATTCTGTATCGGTAGAGTAGCGGGCAAATCCACCACCAAGGTGATCGTTGATTCCGCCCTGTGCCATTTTATCCAACGAGAGCAAAGCTTGATCAAGCGAAGGCTGATGCCGGGTAAAATGATAATGACGTAGCAAGTAAGTAATAGTTGCAGTCTGTGGAAACTTAGGAGCTTTTCCAAATCCACCCCAGTTCGTATCTGCATTTTTTAGCATGGACTCCGCAGTATCTGCAAGGGTTTGCTTTGTAAAAACTGTGGTAGCAGTGTCTGCATTGGCCGTACTTCCAAATGCATTTGACTTTTCCAGATGCGCAGTTAGATTTTCAGCTTGTGCATCAATTTCATGTCGGCGTGCTGTCCAAGCCTCATGAACGCTTTGCAATACCTCGGTCCAGGAAGCACGATTGTGCGCACGAATGGGAGGGAAATAGGTTCCCCCGTAAAAAGGTTTTCCCTCAGGCGTTAAAAAAACATTCAGGGGCCAACCACCACTGCCTGTCATCGCCTGCACGGCATCCATGTAGATATGATCCAAATCAGGTCTTTCCTCGCGATCAATTTTAATATTTATAAAATGCGCATTCATAAGCGCGGCGGTCTCAGCGTTCTCAAAACTCTCCCGCTCCATCACATGACACCAATGACAGGCCGCATATCCAATACTCACCAAGATGGGTTTTTGTTCTGTTCGCGCTTTAGCTAAAGCGGCTTCGGTCCAAGGGAACCATTGAACAGGATTGTAAGCGTGTTGCAACAGATACGGACTGGTCTCCCCAACCAAAGCATTAGGTATTGCATGAGGATTTGCTGCGTGCATAGATCTAGAACGAACAAATAAAAAATAAGTTGGGTGAATTCTACTTTTTCCCGAGCGCTGTCGCTAAAAATTGATCCAGGGCCGCTACCATACTGGGAGCTTTTGGCGTGGGGGCTGAAATTTCCAGCTTTAAACCTCGCTCTTCTATTGCACGGATGGTATTGCTTCCAAAAGCACCCACGACCAATCCGTTTTGTTTAAACGCTGGGAAATTATCATACAAACTTTTGATACCGCTGGGTGTAAAGAAACACACCACATCAAAAGCAGTTTTTTCAAACAACGGCCTTACATCGCAACTGACACTGCGATACATGAAGGCCAGCACAAATTCGCATTGGTTATTCTTCAGCCAGTTTACGATCTCATTATCTTGCTGATTCTCGGAACATACATAGAGAAATTTTTCATTGGCCTTGTGCTTGTTGATTACATCAAACAAGCTTTTATTAGAACCATCGGCTCCGTAAAAAACTTTACGCTTCCGATACAGAATAAATTTTTGCAAGTAAAGCGCCACTGCCTCCGTAATACAGAAATATTTTGTTTCCTGGGAAACAGCAATTTTCATTTCCTCACAGAGACGGAAAAAATGATCAATAGCATTACGGCTAGTAAAAATGATGCCCGAGTAAGAAGCGATATCTATTTTTTGACGACGGAAATCTTTGGCAGGGATGCCTTCTAATTTAATGAAGGGGCAGAAAGCCAGTTGAACTTTATACTTTCTTTCTAACTCAAAATAAGGCGATTTCTCGCTCTCGGGTCGAGGCTGTGTGATCAAAATATGTTTGACCGAACGGGCCACTTCCTGCTTTTTTCCGCCTTTACTACTCATGTATTCCCTTGCTAATTGGCTGCAAAAGTAATTTTTTTCAGCTAAAACTCAAGAGAAACAACTTGTAAAGCACCAACAGTGGTGCTATTTCAAAACCGGCCACATAAAGCAAAAAATGAAACCCACTTAAGCGAATTTGTTTGCGGACCACCCGATAGGTCAGCCCAATTCGATAAAATAAGAGCCCAGCTAATAAAGCCCAGGATAAGGCAAGTGCCACCACAAACACTTGTTCGGTTGAAAAGGCCATCAACACCAATAAAGGCGACAAAAAAAGCCCAAGCATTTTATTGATCGTAAAAACAGTAAAGGTGTAGGAGGCAGCAGCATCTCTAGCCTTAAACAGCCACCCTAAGAGCTGAAGTGAAATAAATTTAATCAGATAGGATACAATCAACACTATTACTGCATAGAGAAATAACCACCAGAAGGAGTCAAAGGGATTCAACTGTACGCGCTCCAACCAAAAACTCAGGTATAGCCCTGCGGAAAAAAAGAAGAACAGATTGAGCAAAAAAGAAGGTAAGGGAGTTTGAGTCAGCTGTTCAGAGAGATGCCTTTGTTTGAGGGTGGTACGAAAAAACAATCGAAACAGGTCGTTGAAATACTTGGGGAACAACTGCCTGATGATTGCCAAAAAAAGAAGCAGCCCGACAAATGCATAGAAAAGTATTTCCTTTCCTTGTGCCTGGTGTATCGATATTTGCAGGAGCTCCACGTTCATGGATGCTAAATTAAATTTTTAATTCCCAAGTCTTGGCAGGAATTTATCTCCATATTCCCTTTTGCAAGCAGGCCTGCCACTACTGCAATTTTCATTTTGCTACTTCACTTCGCCAAAAAGAGCAGTTGGTAAAGGCATTAGAAAAAGAAATCAACCTACAAGCGGGGTATTTACAAAAAGAACCTATCGAAACCATTTACTTCGGAGGAGGAACTCCCAGCCTCTTACGCACTTCAGAACTGGAAAGTATTTTAAAAACAATCCGAATAGCCTATTGGGTAGATACCTCCGCAGAAATCACGCTGGAAGTAAACCCCGATGATATTACCATTGATCAGTTAAAAAGCTGGAAGGACGCTGGCGTGAACCGACTGAGTATTGGCATCCAAAGTTTCAACGATACCGATTTACAATGGATGAACAGGGCGCATACTGCCAAGCAGGCGCTGGAGGCACTGGAAAACTGTCTACGATATTTTGAAAACTGCACCCTTGATCTCATCTATGGTCTTCCACATATGAGTGCAAATGACTGGAAGAACAATGTAACGCAAGCGTTACAACTAGGAGTACCCCATCTTTCCTGTTATGCACTCACCGTAGAGCCCAAAACTCCCTTGGAAAAACAAATAAGACAAGCACAAAAAATCAACACCGATCCAGATAAACAGGCAGAGCAATTTGTTTTACTAATGGAATGGATGGAGCAAGCTAATTACCGGCACTACGAGATTTCGAATTTTGCAAAACCAGGCTGGGAAAGCAGACATAATCAATCTTATTGGCAGGGTAAATCTTATATCGGAATCGGACCCTCTGCCCATTCATTTGATGGAAGTTCTCGTCAATGGAATATTGCCAATAATACAGCCTATATCAAAGCAATTGAAGAAGATAAAATCCCGTTTGAAAAAGAGATACTAACACCGGTGCAACAGACCAACGAAAAAATCATGACAGCCTTGCGGACAGATGTTGGCTTAAGCCTGAAAGAAGTTGCTACACATGAACAAACCATATTAAAAACAGCACAACCTTATTTGCAAAGCGGGCACTTGGTATTAGAAAACAATACGCTACAATTAACAAGAGAAGGGAAATGCTTAGCGGATGGAATAGCCGCAGCGCTGTTTATCGAATAAGCGAGTGTAGCATACACCCCCTACACCATCATCTGCTCCAATTGTTTGAATCCCTCTTCTGCACGAACGCCCTCCCAACAAATTTTATAGATCATCTCTGCAATGGGAATTGAAACAGGATCTTGTTGGTTGATGGCATGAATACAACGACAAGCTTCATAGCCTTCCGCCACCATACTCATTTCCAGTTGTGCTGCTTTTACTGAATAACCACGACCGATCATATTACCAAAACGGCGATTACGGCTATGGGGAGAATAACAGGTCACTAATAAATCCCCTAGGTAAACAGAAGCTGCGTAATTGGGGCGCTTGCGATGGGTGATAGGATCTTCTCCCTGATGCACGCCAACTGTGATATGTTCCTCCCCAAATTGTCTTAAAAAAGAAGCCATCTCATCTGCGGCATTGGCAATGTAGACACTGAGAAAATTGTCGCCATAATCCAAGCCATGGGCAATACCCGCCCCTAATGCATAAATATTTTTAAGCACGGCAGCATATTGCACCCCCAAAATATCTTGGTTAGTGATGGTATTGATATAATCTGTTGCAAAATAATTTGCAATGTTGAGCGTAGCAGCAGCATCGATACCTGAAAAGGTGAGGTAGGATAATTTTTCCTCGGCTACTTCCTCCGCATGACAGGGGCCGAGTAACGTAAAATAATCGTCAAGCGGAACTCCAAATTTGTTTTGCAGATAGTGATTAACCAGAATATTTTCTTGCGGAATCAATCCTTTGATGGCAGATAATACTTTCTTCCCTTTCCAATCCTCTGCAGTAAGTCCTTCCAAACTGGTTTGTAAATAAGCAGAGGGTGTAGCCAATACAATCAAATCAGCATTACGAACCACCTCTTTCGCATCAGTGGTTAACTGAAGCAAGGAGAGGTCAAACCGTACCGATGGAAGGTATTGCGGGTTATGTCTTCTTTTTTTTAGTTGCTCTAAAACAGATTCCTGACGCACCCACCAATAGATAGGATGCTTGTTATCCGTTAGAATTTTGGCCAGTGCCGTGGCCCAGCTTCCGCTTCCCAGTACACCTATTTGCATAGCCGCAAGGTAGCGAATTTGAATTATTGCTTCTCGAAGAGCTCTTCCTTCTTGACTACTTTTACCTTGGCGCCATCTTTGAGTGTTTTGCTGATGGCTGCATAAGGAGCTGTTACCACTTCATCATCTTTTTTAAGCCCCGCTAGTATTTCAATGTAGTTGATGTCCTGTACACCAGAACGAACCACTACTTTTTTTACAGTACCCTCTTTTTGCAATACAAATACCACTTCTTCCAATTCATCGGAAGCCATGGCAGTACCATTGGTTGTAGAATTATCATCCCCACCCTTGTTTTCTGCTTGTTCCTTTTTCTTATCCTCCACATTCATATCAGAACCTTTTACACGGGTATTCACGGCTGTGATTGGAACAGAGAGCACATTGGCAACAGTATTAGTTCGGATGTCGGCTGTGGCATTCATACCGGGACGGAAAGGAAAAGGAAGTTTCGCTAAATCAGTATAAGAAGCGGGATCCAAACGAATACGCACTTCATAGTTAGTTACATCATTAGAGGTTGCTAATGCTGCTGCACCTTTAGTGCTACTTGCAATTTTAGTAACTACCCCTTTAAACTTACGATTATTATAAGCATCTACTTCCACATCGGCAGAATCACCAATACTGATCTTTACAATATCATTTTCTCCCACATCCACACGTACTTCTAATATAGACATATCGGCTACGGTCATCATTTCAGTACCCACGTTGAAACTATTACCAGCAACGCGTTCGCCCTTCTT
>CAINBK010000242.1:0-2119 GCA_903846615.1 uncultured Bacteroidota bacterium | reverse complement strand
TGCGATAATGGCACAGGAAAAAATCGAGAAAATGACCAGTCGTGATTTTTTAATCTATACTGGATCGCTAGCCTTTTTGGTAACCTTCATGAGTTGCTTTCCTGGAAATGGAGATGGTGCTATGATCAATGCAGTTGCAGCGGGATTAATGGGCGTAGGACTGGCCGCAGGACTTCCTCTCCTATTAAAACAATTCAGTAAAGGAAATGGAAGCTCTACAACGATAGCATGGTTCGCAGTGGTACTTTGCGCGCTTGTTCCCACATGGATGAGTGTACAAAATTGGAACGATCACGATCGAAGCAATAAAATCACAGCACCTGATATGGCACGTGATTACCTCGAAAGTTGCGCTCCCAATGCAATTCTGTTTTCATTTGGTGATAATGACACTTATCCGCTTTGGTATGCGCAGGAGGTGGAAGGTATACGTACGGATGTTCGCGTTGTCAATAACAGTTTACTTGGAATTGACTGGTATATTAACCAATTGCGTTACAAAATCAATGAAGCCGACTCCATCGATATGATATGGTCTGCTGATAAAATTGAAGGCAACAAGCGAAACTATGTTTTAAATAATCCGGTAAGCGGGATTGACCAAGAAGCGTTTTACGACTTATATGATCTCATGAAAGATTATGTAGGTAGCGACGACCCCAGCCGAATGGATAACTCTAGAGGAGAACCGTTAAATATAATCCCGGTCAGTAAAGTAAGTGTGCCAGTAGATCGATCAATTGTTTTGCAAAATGGAACTGCCCAACCTGGGGATAGTGTGCTGCCTGCATTGGGCTTTGAATTACCAAAACGCGCGTTACTAAAGAATGATCTGATCATCTTAAACATTATTGCGGCCAATCAATGGCGCAGACCCATTTATTTCACATCTCCCATGGGTGAATTAGGATTTGGCCCCTACCTACGCAAAGATGGATTGGCTTATCGCCTTGTTCCTGTAATGCCACAATTTTCACAGATGAATTGGGTTACTGATCAATCGATGCGCTCCAATGGCCTCGGAGGTACTACACTGCGTGATAATAACCTAGACGTACTTTATAAAAATCTAATGGAGAAATACAGATTTGGTGGCGCAGAACGTAAGGACATCTATTTTGATGAGGAAAACCGAAGACATTTGCTCAACATCAGAACGCTATTTGCAGAAGCTGCAGGTAATCTGGCTGATGCTGGCAAGAAAGAAGAAGCCATAAAAGTGATGAATAAAATTGAGGCATCGATCACACAGGAATCTCTCCCCTATGCGATGGTAAGTCGCTATAACAGTCACAACCAGTCCTCATTAATTTATTTGGAGGCGGCCTACAAGACAGGAATGAAAGAGCTAGCTGCAAAGGTCAAGAAAGCAATTCTCTCCGATTTGAAACAGCAAGAATCCTACTACAATTATATTCAAACTGCAAAGCCGGCTTATTATGGCGGTTTCGAGAGAACAGAAGCTCCGATCAATGAACGATTATTTTTAGTGATAAAAGATATCGAAACCAAATATGAAGGCGTAGACACGAAGGGAAAATAAATTATAACCCCATGGACATCGAATTCAATAAAAATGAAGATCACATGCGGGGGCTGCTCAGTCAGCTTCGGCAAACAAGTGAACAGATCCATTGGGGAGGAGGAAAAAAAGCTGTCGAAAAACAGCATGAAAAAAATAAGAAAACAGCCAGAGAACGCGTAGAGTATTTGCTTGATAAGGATCGCCCATTTATTGAAATCGGTACTTACGCAGGGTATGGAATGTATGCTGAACATGGTGGCTGCCCTGCCGGAGGAACTGTAGCGGGCATTGGATATGTTAACGGCAAGCAATGTGTAGTTGTAGCAAACGACCAGACCGTTAAGGCAGGCGCTTGGTTCCCCATCACCGGTAAGAAAAACCTGCGTATGCAGGAAATAGCGCTAGAGAACCATTTGCCCATTATTTATCTAGTGGATAGCGCTGGTGTTTATCTCCCCTTGCAAGACGAGATTTTTCCAGACAAAGAACACTTTGGTAGAATATTCAGAAACAATGCAAAACTGAGTGCTACGGGGATTCCACAGATAGCTGCAGTGATGGGTGCCTGTGTGGCAGGAGGGGCTTATCTCCCGG
>CAINBK010000241.1:0-3981 GCA_903846615.1 uncultured Bacteroidota bacterium | reverse complement strand
TGATGCAGATTTTACAGAGCGATACAATAATTACAATAAGAACTTAGTTACCAGTGGGCGTATCGGCAATCCTGGGTTATCACCCGAGGATGCTTGGCAGTTTGAATTAGGATATGATTTTTCTGTTTATCAAAAATTAAAATGGCATAACAGTTTGTTTTATCGCAACCACCGCGGTTTAATTGACTGGGTACAAACTCCATATTTAGAAATGCCTCGTGTTGTGAATTTGGCTCCGACGGGTACTTATGCATTGGCAAAAAACATCGAAGCTGTTAATAGTATAGGTTGGGAGTCTGATCTACAATTTCGGGATAGTATTGGTAAGGCTCGTATCTTGACGCAACTTGGCCTACTTTGGCTTTCTAATAATGTACAATCTACCCAGGCTGGTTTTTATTTAAATAGTCACGCCCGATTTTTAATCAATGGACTTGTTGATTTTTCAATAAGACGATTGGGTTTTTCCACGGGGTTTGTTTATAAAAAACGGAATCAGCAAACAGCTAATGCATTGAACGCCACCTTATCTGCTGATTATTTTTTACTGAATACACGAATGCAATTTTCATTCGGCAAAAAAAGACACGCGCTCTACTTACAAGCCGACAATCTTTTTAATAGGAAATACAGCGATTTATTGGGAGCGCCTATGCCTGGGCGCTGGCTTTCCATTGGTGCCAGATTTGGACAGTAAGCTGCTGCTTTAATTTATAGTCCGAAAGTTTCCTGAATTCTGGGTACATTAGCTATATCATAAAATGTATACCATGCTAAGAATAACCTTATTTGTTTTTGCTGTATCTGTATTTATTTCCTGTCAGCAGCCTGCAGAAAAATCAGCCACATCCTCTTACCTTGATTATAGCCAAACAGATTCAAAACTTAGTGGAGGTAATAAGCTTATTCCCATTAACACCCCGCTTGGTGTGTTTAACGTGTGGACCAAGCGTGTAGGGAATAACCCAACCATTAAAGTTCTATTACTCCATGGAGGCCCAGGCGCTACCAGCGAATATTTTGAAGCGGCGGACTCGTATTTTCCGGGTGCTAGCATTGAGTATTATTATTATGATCAACTGGGTTCTGGTAGAAGCGACAACCCCAATGATGAACGTTTATGGACGGTTGAAAGATTTGTGGACGAAGTGGAACAGGTACGTGTAGCATTAGGTCTTGATTCTTCCAATTTTGTTTTATTGGGACATTCCTGGGGAGGGATTCTTGCGATGGAGTATGCGTTAAAATATCAGAATCATCTTAAGGGGTTGATAATTTCCAATATGGTTTCTTCGATTCCTGACTACGTAAAGTATGCTAACGAAGTATTGGGGCCACAGTTACCCCCGGATGTTTTAAAAACTATTCGCTCCTATGAAGAAAAAGGAGACTATACGAATCCCGCCTATCTGGGATTGATTCAAGAACATTATTATCCCGAGCACATTCTCCGAATGAAGCCTAGCGAGTGGCCCAATCCAGTTAATCGTGCTTTTAAGAATATTAATTACCCGCTCTATTTAAAAATGCAAGGCCCTAGTGAGTTTGGTGTGGTGGGCGACGCATTGCTCAAGAATTGGGATCGCACCAATGATCTAAATAAAATTGCTGTACCGACTTTAACAATCGGAGGTGAATTTGATACAATGGATCCAAAAGCCATGGAAAAAATGAGCACACTGGTACAGAAAGGATCTTATCTGTATTGTTCCAAAGGAAGTCATATGTCCATGTATGACGACCAGGAAACTTATTTCAATGGTGTAATTTCTTTTTTGAAAAAACTTTAATCCCGGTAATTTAATGCAGGTTTTCTGTTTCCAATTAACGGAACGTATTTGAAATTTGCTCCTCTGTTTTTTTGCCATTCCTCTTTTGCCAGTGTTAGCAAAGTTGGATTGGTTAATAAATCAATTCCTGAAAAAGAAATTGTAGTGGCCGCTACAATCATCCCCTTAATTCCAATATCCGTTCCGCCACAAGCAACGGCTTGCCAACTATGCGATGGTGTTCCCGGAATCCAGGTAGCGGCTCTAAAACCTACTGTTGGTACAGCCCAACTTACATCTCCTACATCGGTTGATCCTCCGGAGCGATTAGCTTCGTTCACCACCTTGTATTCTTCAATTTTAGCAGCATCAGTAATAGCGGGTCGACTACCTGGTAAAAAACTCTCTTGAATTTTTTTACCAAATTCCAGCTCTTGTGTGGAGTAGGTTACACCACTTACTTTTTGCATATTATCATAAACCATTCTTGATAGCGCATCAACAGGGAGTAATTCGTAAACGCCACCAATAATTTCGTAATCCATTTTTGTTCCCGTACCTGCTGCAGCCCCCTCGGCAGCTTTAACAAGTCGATCAAAAAGATCCATGAGTACATCACGACGGGGGTGACGCATATAATAATATACCTCTGCATAGTCAGGCACTACATTGGGCGCCTTTCCTCCACTAGTAATTATATAATGCATGCGTGTATCGGAAGGCATGTGTTCCCGCATCATATTGGCCATAAAGTTCATGGCTTCTACTCCATCTAATGCAGAGCGACCTCTTTCTGGAAATCCAGCCGCATGCGAAGAGATTCCATAAAAACGAAACTTAGCAGTTTTGTTAGCCAGTGACGAATAGGGATTTGCTCCGTTCTGACTATCGGGATGCCAATGTAATACTACATCTACACCATTAAATAAACCTTCCCGTACCATATACACTTTTCCGGATCCACCTTCTTCGGCAGGTGTTCCAAAAACTTTTATGGTACCCGAGACTTTATTTTTTTCAATAAAATTTTTCAATTCAATCGCACCCGCAACCGATGCTACACCAAACAGGTGATGCCCGCAGCCATGTCCCGCATTTCCTTCTGCTTTTTCTTTTGAGGGAACGGCTTGTTGTGCTAAACCAGGCAGCGCGTCATACTCAGCTAGCACTCCGATCACTGGTCCGCTATTTCCGTAGGTAGCTACAAAGGCAGTGGGAATTCCCGCAACGCCTGCTTCTACCGTAAATCCATTTTCTTGAAGTGTCTGTTGTAGTAGGGACGAACTTTTAATTTCCTTATAACCGACCTCTGCAAAATTCCAAATTTGTAAGGCGCGCTCTTTGTAATAGTCGTAGCGATCTTGAATATTCTTACGTGCTGTTTCTTTCGATACAGTATAGGAGTTTGGGTTTTCTTTTTTCTTTTGGGCTATTGTTTCAATAGAGCAAAAATTGAAAACTCCACAAAAAAAAGCACTAAGCAGCAATTTGTTCATAAAACTCTCTCTTTAAATTGTATAATCTGTGTTGCATGATGTTTACCATGCCAGGAATAATATTGTAATACTTCCCACAATTCTATATCTCTATTTTGTTCAGGGTGAAAAAATGTTCTAAAAAAATCTTCTTTTACTAAGGGTTCCAATAATGCATCCCAGCGACGATGTAAAGCATGAATTAATGTTACTGAAATATTACAGGGCACGTTTTTTACATCTATGGTTTCAGCCCATACGTTCTGATCATAAGGTTTAACCGTGGGATGCTCCTCGCTCAGTGCTAACTTAAATCGTATAAAAGCGTTCATATGAGAGTCGGCCAAGTGATGTATGATTTGATTTGGGGTCCATCCTCCCTCTCGGTAGGGGGTGTGTAGATGTGTGTCGTTTAAATTTTCAATGGCATAGTCTAACTGTATAGGTAAGCCCTGTATTGCTTTGAGGCAATTGTTCTTAGCAGCTTCGCTGTAGTCGAGTAATTGGACACGTCCGATTGGGTATTGTAGATCTGTGTTCATACTAAAATTATTTCTGGAATAGCGATGTATATAAATAATTACCACCCACTCCTGCTAACCCTAATAAAAACGGATATGCAATAAATAGCCAAAGCATATCTATGATACGTACTTTCCGTGCAGGTGCTGTTTCTTTATCAACGAGCAGGTTAATAAAATCGTACCATCCTAGTATACCCAGTTTGTTTACTATCC
>CAINBK010000240.1:0-5351 GCA_903846615.1 uncultured Bacteroidota bacterium | reverse complement strand
TTTTTAGAAACGGAAGTATTTCCAATCATTGAACGAATTGATTCCTTAGAGCAAGGGTTGATGCCTTCCTTAGTAAAAAAGACTGGAGAATTAGGGTTGCTTTCCACCTCAATACCTGAGGAATATGGTGGGCTAGGTAAGGATTTTGTGACCTCCACTATTGTCAATGAATACTTGGGTGCCGGACATTCTTATTCTGTGGCTGTTGCGGCTCATACCGGAATAGGGATGCTACCCATTCTTTATTTTGGAACGTCAGAACAAAAGACAAAGTATTTACCAAAGTTGGTTACTGGCGAGTGGGCGGGAGCCTATGGATTAACTGAGCCCAATAGTGGTAGCGATGCCTTAGGTGCAAAAACTACAGCCACCTTAAGTACTGATGGCAAACATTATATTTTGAATGGACAAAAATGCTGGATTACAAACGGAGGCTTTGCGCATGTCTACACTGTTTTTGCAAAAGTGGATGGTGAAAAGTTTACTGCTTTTATTGTGGAAAGAGGAACGCCCGGATTTACGCAGGGAGTAGAGGAGAAAAAGATGGGTATCAAAGGTTCTTCCACGGTTCAATTATATTTTCAGGATTGTAAAATTCCAGTGGAGAATTTATTGGGCGAACTAGGTAAGGGACACAAAATTGCATTCAATATTCTCAATATTGGTCGTTTAAAACTTTGCGCAGCTACCCTGGGCGGAGCAAGAATGGCATTGAATCAGTCTATTCAATATGCAAAAACAAGGGAGCAATTCAAACAACCCATTTCCAATTTTGGTGCTATCAAGCATAAGCTTGCCGAAATGGCCATTCGTACCTATGTAGCGGAGTCTGCTTTATATCGCACCGCTAAATGGATTGATGAAAAAGAACAGGAGTTGTTGGCTAATGGAAAACCATTTGCAGAAGCACTACTCGCGGGTGCTGAAGAATATGCCATTGAATGTGCTGCATTAAAAGTTTATGGAAGTGAGTTGTTAGATTTTGCTGTTGACGAAGGGGTTCAGATACATGGAGGTAATGGGTATAGTGCTGAGTATGCTATTTCAAGAGCATACCGCGATAGTCGTATCAATCGTATTTACGAGGGGACTAATGAAATTAATCGCTTATTAGCGTTGGATATGACGCTCAAGCGTGCTATGACTGGGCGTCTTGATCTCATGGGCCCTGCCATGGCAATTCAAAAGGAGTTAATGAGTGTTCCTGATTTCAGTAATGCTGAAGAATTACCCTTTGCTGCTGAACAAAAATTGGTGGCTAATCTCAAGAAGGCAACGCTCATGACTGCGGGGGCTGCGGTACAAACTTTAATGATGAAGCTTGAGAAAGAGCAGGAGATCCTGATGAATTTGGCTGATATGGCAATTGAGGTATTTCATGCAGAAAGTACTTTATTGAGAGTGATGAAGCTGGTTGAATTAAGAGGTGAAGCAGCTGTAGCAGGACAGCTGGATATTCTTCGTACCTATTTATATGATGCCGCAGATCGTGTAAATAAATGTGGTAAAGATGCTATTAATGGCTTTGCAGAGGGAGAGGAAGCTCGTATGATATTGCTTGGTTTGAAGCGATTTACCAAGGCGGATCCCTTCAATGCTAAAGCAGCTCGTCGGCGTATTGCTGACCAGCTATTAGAGCAGGGACACTACTGTTTCTGAGTTTCACTAATTTTGCATTCAATACACAAGTATGAACGAAGCAACTACCCCCACTTTATTAACCTCAAAGGATTTTTCCTCTGATCAGGAAGTCCGTTGGTGTCCGGGCTGTGGGGATTACTCCATTCTTGCGCAGGTTCAGAAAGTGATGCCCACCTTAGGGATTCCTCGGGAGAATATAGTATTCATATCTGGTATTGGGTGCAGCAGTCGTTTCCCATACTACATGAATACATTCGGGATGCACTCTATTCATGGACGTGCAACAGCGGTGGCTAGTGGACTAAAGGCCAGCCGCCCTGAATTAAGCGTTTGGATTATTACCGGCGATGGCGATAGCTTGAGTATTGGCGGTAATCATACCATTCATTTGCTTCGTCGCAATTTTGATGTGAACATACTGCTCTTCAATAATCAGATTTATGGATTAACCAAGGGGCAGTATTCTCCTACTTCAGAAGAGAAAAAAATTACCAAGAGTACTCCAATGGGGAGTATCGATCATCCGTTTAATCCTGCTGCTCTAGCATTGGGAGCTGATGCTACATTTGTAGCTCGCACCATGGACCGTGACCCCAAGCATTTGCAAGCCATGTTGCTTCGCGCTAATGCACATAAGGGTGCTTCCTTCTTAGAGATCTATCAGAATTGTAACATTTTCAATGACGGCGCATTTGAAATTTTTACAGAGAAGGGGAGTAAAGCCACTGAAACCTTATTCTTGGAGCAGGGCAAGCCATTGGTCTTTGGTGCTAATAATGATAAAGGAATTAAGCTGGATGGATTCAAACCCATCATTATAGATTTTGCTCAAGGTTTCAGCGCAGATGATTGTTGGGTACATGACGAAAAAGATATTTACAAAGCACAGATCTTGACCAGGATATTTGACGATCCTCAGATGGAGGGACACTTACCAAGACCTTTTGGTGTATTCTATCAAACTGATCGTCCTTGCTATGAGGATGTAATGGCGGCTCAGTTGGAAGAAGCGGCTTCTCGTAAACCAGCAGATCTGGACAAATTGCTAAAAGGAAACGAAGTCTGGACCATCAGTTAGAATAATTTTTCCTGGTCAGGGAGTAATCGAAAACTTTTACGGTGATAGTTGCATAAGCCCCATTTTTCAATGGCCTTTCTGTGTTGCGCAGTACC
Source organism: uncultured Bacteroidota bacterium (assembly GCA_903846615.1). GTDB lineage: Bacteria > Bacteroidota > Bacteroidia > Chitinophagales > Chitinophagaceae > JJ008. The sequence goes on along the minus strand of CAINBK010000240.1, from coordinate 2,537 downwards.
ATACCCCTTATTACGGTCCCATCCATAGTGAGGGAATTCCTGATGTAATTTTTCCATCCATTGGTCCCGGTATGTTTTTGCCAAAATACTGGCTGCAGCTATTGATGCAAACCTGCCATCACCTTTTACAAAACACTGGTGGGGTATTTTTTTATAGGGAATAAACCGATTGCCATCTACCAACAAAAGACCTGGTTTTTTCTTCAATAAAGTAATAGCCTGATGCATGGCTTTGATGCTGGCTTTGAGAATATTGATTTGATCAATTTCCTCATGACTGATTTGGCTCACTGCAAAGCTGATGGCCTCTTTTTCAATGATTGGTCGTAGGGTGTCGCGTTGTTTTTCCTTTAGTTGTTTGGAGTCATTGAGAAGGGGATGATGAAAATCCTTTGGCAAAATGACCGCTGCGGCAAATACCGGACCTGCATAACAGCCACGGCCTGCTTCATCAAGGCCTGCCTCCAAATAGGTATCCTGGAAAAAAGGTGCCAGCATACCTGCAAATTCCGAAATATTGCTCAACAAAAAATCACTTGCAAAACAACCGGGATTACCTTTGTGTGCCATGGAAAACACCTCTTCCACCCGCGCTGTTGTGTACTGGCTATACACGGGTATGGCTATGATAGTTGTTCAGATTTTATTAGGGGGCATTACTAGATTAACTGGTTCTGGCTTATCAATTACCGAGTGGAATGTAGTGACGGGTGCACTTCCCCCGATTTCGGATGCGCAGTGGTTGGTGGAATTTGAAAAATACAAGGCAACGCCGCAGTTCCGTTATTTAAATTTTGATTTTTCGATTGCAGATTTTAAGGTCATTTACTTCTGGGAGTGGTTTCATCGTAATTGGGCTCGTTTGATTGGGGTAGTATTTGCGATCCCCTTTTTATTTTTTTGGTGGCGGGGGTATTTCAAATCCCATATGGTAAAGCCGCTGTTAATTTTATTTTTTTTAGGTGCCCTGCAAGGGGCTATTGGTTGGATCATGGTAGCCAGCGGACTTACCGGAGATGCTATCTATGTAAAACCAACGCGTCTTGCGCTACATTTTGTTTTTGCATTAGTACTGCTCTGCTATACATTTTGGTTTGCCTTACAGTTAACAGTTCCGTCTTCTGATAAAGTATACAATAATTCTTTGCATAAGCCACTACGGTGGATTATGGCGCTATTGTTACTCCAAATAGTTTACGGAGCTTTTATGGCGGGCCACAAAGCTGCAACAGCTGCACCGACATGGCCCACTATCAATCAGGAATGGATTCCTTCAGGATTATATAAGAGCAGTGAAGGGGCGCTTAATTGGGTTGACAATTTAATTTTTGTACACTTTATGCATCGGGGGTTGGCCTATATATTGGTGTTGGCTGTTATATTCTACACCATCCAGCTCTATAAACAAACAGGCTCTCTCTGGTTTTATCATGCCCGCAAATGGCCAGCAATTTTAGTATTGCTACAAGTTGTGTTAGGTGTTCTATCAGTATTAACCAGTACAAAAATTATTCCTGGTCAATGGGGAATTTTTGAATGGATGGCGCAGCTACATCAATTAGTTGCTATGCTATTGTTACTATCCTTGGTTCAACTATTATTTCTGATCAGAAGGAAAGCGCTGGGTACAACTTGAAAATGTAAGGTTGTTGTGGTAGCAATGGGATCTCCATCAATATGTGCGGCAGCACTCTCATGATTCAGAATAGTAATGGAAGAAGTCTGAAAATAAAGAACAGTTGCTTTTTCATTTAAGTTATCCGTGGCTTGTATCTTATTTGCTCCTAACAACTGTAAAATTGTTCTTACCACTAATTGCAGCCTTGATTGTTTCCCTAGCAGCACTACATCCAATAATCCGTCATCTAGCTTTGCGGTAGGCGCAATGGTAAAATTATTGCCATATTGATTAGCATTTGCGACACTGATTAGGTAGGCTTCATGTTTTATTTTCTTTTCTCCTATTACTAATGTAAAGGAGTAGGTACTGGCTTTCCCCAGCTGTTTGACTACTTCTTTACAATACGTAAAAAATCCACGGGTGGATTGTTTTGCGAAGGAGTGCGCAACTGCTCCATCAAATCCAACTCCACTTAACATGCAGGAAAATTTTTCATTGACTAGTAATCCATCCGTGGGGCAAGCTGTAGTTTCAAATAAAAATTGAATAGCTTTTTGTGTGGTGGTTGGAATCCTAGCCGCTCTGGCTAATCCGTTCCCAGAACCTACGGGTATGATACCAAATTGAACGGGTAATGTGCGAAGTGCGCCAATTACTTGATTAACCGTTCCGTCTCCACCCCCAATTATAATATCTGTAAATAGCTCATTTTTTATTTTATGTATCAGCGTTTGAAAATTACCCTCAGGGTTCGAGTACTCAATCGCATAAGAAAATACAACCTTTGCTTGTTCTTCATGAATACATCGCTCAAGATCAGCAGCGGTGCCAGTTCCTGCAATAGGATTGATGATATAAAGAAATTTTCGATTTACCATTTTAATAATACACTTCCCCAAGTAAAACCACTTCCAAA
>CAINBK010000239.1:0-6353 GCA_903846615.1 uncultured Bacteroidota bacterium | reverse complement strand
TAAATAGCTTTCAATTGCTTTCGCTCTACAAGCTTAGTCATATTGAACGTTTCTATTCATTAGGACATATTGAGTATAATCTAAAAGGTTTTTTGACAAATAAGATTCCTCTTGTCAAAAAATTGAAACCATATCTTGTACTCGGCGCAAATGCCTGTTTTATTTCAACAACACGAAACCACTGGGAGTGGTTCGTTGGAGCAGATAACTTATTAAAACAAATTCGTATCGATTATGTGGTTGGCTATCAACCTTCAGGTATCCGTTTAACTGGGATTAGGATAGGGGTCAAAGGGCTTTAGATTTATTCACTGCTTATCTTTGTTGTGATTTAGAATTTTGCCCAACCTGCAATTGGGGTTCTAGTCGAACTAAAATTCTTATTTATGGCTTCATTACACAACCGGATTTCCCGAAGGGAACTCAAGGAGAAATTAATTCAAGACCCTACTCCTCGAACCACCATTTCATTTTACCAGTACTTTCTGATTGATCATCCGCAGGAATTTAGGAATCAGGTTTATCAATCTTTGCATTCGTTGGGGGTTTTAGGAAGAATTTATGTCGCATCCGAGGGCATTAATGCGCAGATTAGTATTCCCGCTGATCAATATTCTTCGCTACGCTCTTACTTAGATACGATACCTCCTTTGCAAGGAGTTCGTCTCAATATTGCAGTGCATGATGATGGCAAATCTTTTTTTGTATTGGACATTAAAGTGCGGGAAAAGATTGTGGCAGACGGCATTGAAGATCCAGCTTTTAGTATGCAACAAAAAGGCAAGTATGCCTCGCCGGAGCAGTTTAATAAAATGGCTCAAGATCCCAGCACCATCATAGTTGATATGCGAAACCACTATGAGTATGAGGTTGGTCATTTTACCAATGCAATTGAAATTCCTTCCAACACTTTTCGAGATCAACTTCCCATGGCCGCCAATTTTTTAAGTGATAAAAAAGAGGCCACTATCTTAATGTATTGTACCGGTGGTATTCGTTGCGAAAAAGCTTCCGCATATCTGCTGCATAAAGGGTTTACTAATGTTTATCATTTAGAAGGGGGTGTTATCAATTATGCCCGTGACGTAAAGGAGAAAAATCTCCCCAGCTTGTTTATTGGGAAAAATTTTGTCTTTGATGAACGACTTGGTGAGCGGATCACAGAGGATATTATTGCACAATGTCACCAATGTGGAAAAGCTGCAGATTCGCATACCAACTGTAAAAATGATGGTTGTCACTTACTGTTTATACAATGCGAATCATGTGCCTCAACAATGGAAGGATGCTGCTCCGTGTCTTGCCTCGATACCATCCATTTGCCCCAGGAAGACAGGGAGAAGTTGAGAAAAGGAAAAGATAAAGGGCAACATATTTTCAACAAAGCAAAAGATCGATTAGAGGCATTGCGTTTGCCTAGTGAAAAGAAAGATTAACCAGTTTTACAACGCCTGTTCAGTTCTATTTTTTATTTCATCTTCACTTAGCTGAACCGGGGTAAAGGGTTCTCCAATCACTTTTTCATAGAGTTCGATATAGCGTTTAGAGATTGTTGCTACCCATTCATCACTCATTGTGGGAACGGATTGGCCCTCTTTCCCCATGAAATTATTTTCAATCAACCATTCGCGTACAAACTCTTTACTAAGTTGTGGTTGCCGTTCGCCCTTTGCTTGTCTCTCTTTATATCCCTCGGTAAAAAAGTAACGAGAACTATCCGGGGTGTGGACTTCATCCATGAGATAAATATCATCACCAATTTTTCCGAACTCGTATTTAGTATCCACTAGTATCAAACCTCTATTGGAAGCAATTTGAGTACCCCGCTCAAAAAGTTTTAAGGCAAGAGCAGATAATTTATTCCATTCTTCTTGTGTAGCTAAACCGCTTGCGACTATTGTATTGGCATCAATATCTTCGTCATGTCCCTCGGCTGCTTTGGTGGAAGGGGTGATGATAGGAGCCGGAAACGGATCATTTTCTTTTAGTCCCTCCTGCATTTCCACACCACAAAGTGTTCGTTGTCCGGATCGGTAGGTTCTCCAGGCATGCCCTGTTAAGTATCCTCGGACAACCATTTCTATTTTAAAAGGGGTACACTTTTTGCCAACAGAAACTGTTGGAGCGGGCGTCGAAATCAGCCAGTTTGGACAAATGTCGCGGGTTGCCTCCAGCATGTAACTGGCAATCTGATTCAACACTTGCCCCTTAAAGGGGATAGGGCGGGGTAGGATTACGTCAAAAGCTGAGATGCGGTCAGAGGCAACCATTAATAGCAAATGGTCACCGATACTATACACATCCCTCACTTTACCCCGGTAAAATCCAGTTTGGTTGGAAAATTGAAAAGTGGACATGATTCGAAAGTAATCCGACTGCTGTAAAGTCCGGTAAACCAGTCAGTTTGAGATTTCAACAACTTATCCTTAGGCCTTAAAAATTAAATTTTTATAGTCCCTTCACAATGCGTACTTTTCCACTCTATTTTAAACCAAAATTCCGATTTATGAGAAAAAGCTACAATATCATAGCTTCTTCATTTGCGGTGCTATTGATCTCCTTTTCTGCTTATGCTCAACAAGTTACAGTTAAAGGTTCGGTGCGTAACCAAGCATCGAAAGAAACTGTGCCTGCTGTTTCAGTAGTAGTGAAGGGTACATCACAAGGAACTTACACCAAGGCTGATGGACAATTTGCTTTATCAGTAGCTAAGCTTCCTGTAACGCTTGTTTTTAGCTCTATTGGTTATGTTGACCAAGAAGTAAGCGTTAAATCAAACGCAGATTTATCAATTGAATTGAAAGTAAATGAGTCCTTGGGGCAGGAGGTAGTAGTATCTGCTACAAGAACGCCCACTCGATTATTGGAATCACCAGTAACGGTTGAGCGATTAGGTTCTACTGCTCTTCGTAATGTTGCTGCTCCTAATTTTTATGAGGCGCTTGGCAACTTAAAGGGTGTGGACGTACATACGGCCAGTTTAACCTTCCGTACTGTTACCACAAGAGGTTTTGTGAGTAGTGGTAATACGCGTTTAAATCAATTGATGGATGGAATGGACAACCAAGCTCCAGGACTGAATTTTGCTGTTGGTAGCATGGTAGGTCCTTCTGATCTCGATGTAGAAAGCGTGGAAGTGCTTTCAGGTGCTTCTTCTGCCTTATATGGTTCTGGTGGGATGAACGGAACTGTTTTAATCAACACCAAGAATCCTTTTAAATATCAAGGTTTTAGTTATAACATTAAGCAGGGTATGATGCACGTAGATCAGAAACAACGTGCTGCCGCTCCTTTTTATGACTGGTCTTTTCGTTGGGCTAAAGTTTATAAGAACAAACTTGCTATTAAGTTAGCTGCTTCAATGATCAAAGGTTCTGATTGGGAAGCTGAGGACTACAGTAATAAAGCGCAAATAGGTATTCTTAGTGCCGTGGTGCCTGGTAACAGAACTAATAATTCTGATTACAATGGAATCAATATGTACGGAGATGAGACAGCTGCCAATATGAATGCATTTGCAAATTTCGTGCAGGGGTCAATTCGTGGCGGTATCCTTGGTGCAACAGGCGGTGCTCTTGATGTGGTATCTCTTTTGAATGCATACTATGGGGCTATTGGTAATCCTCGTTTTCCTACTGATGCACAACGTCAAGGATTTTATTCTTTCCCTTTCTTCCCTGCTCCTGTAATAGGGGCTATCAACAGCCCACAATTAAAGCCGTTGATTGATCAAATGTTCCCTTTCTATAACGGACTAAAGAATAATTATTTTGGTGGTGCTACAGTTTCTCGTACTGGTTATGCGGAGCAACAGCTGGTAGATTACAATACATTAAACGTTCGTTTTAACGGCGGAATACATTATAAGTTCAATGATAAGCTTGAGCTTTCTTTGAATAGCTATATCGGATCAGGTACTACCGTTTACACAGGTGCGGATCGATACTCTCTCAAAAATCTAACTATGGGGCAGCATAAATTAGAGCTGCGTCATAAGAATTGGTTTATTCGCGGGTATACTACCCAAGAGAATGCGGGTAAATCTTATAATGCGTCAGCACTTGGAGCTTTCTTGAATGAAACAGCTAGTGCAAGTAGCAGTTGGTTCCCTTTGTATATTGGAACTTTCTCTGAGGGTCGTCGTTTGAATGGTGTTCAAGCAAGTGATTTTACGCTACACCAAGTTGCAAGGGCTTCTGCAGATGCAACTCGTCTTCAACCTGGAACAAAAGCGTTCGCCGATGCAATGGATCGTATTAAAACAACTCCAATCAGTAAAGGCGGAGCCTTATTCCTCGATAAAACTGATTTCTATTCTGCTGAAACACAGTTGAACATTTCTGATATGGGTGGTTTCTCTGATAAGGTTGAGTTAATGGCAGGAGCCAGCTGGAAGCAGTGGGTATTGAATTCTCAGGGAACTTTATTTGCTGATACAGCTCAGCTAATTCGCGTTAATGAGTATGGTGGTTATTTGCAAATGAAGAAAAGTATGCTCGATGGCGGCTTGACGCTTACTGCATCCGGTCGTTTTGATAAGCAAACTAACTTCAAGGGACGTTTTACTCCTCGCTTATCAGCTGTAATCAAGTTAGCTAAGGAAAACTTCCTTCGCTTATCTTATCAAACAGCCTACCGTTTCCCAACGAATCAAAATCAGTATATTAGTTTAGTAACTGGTTCGGGAGTGTTGATGGGTTGTTTGCCTCAATTCCAGGATTATTATAAGCTTAATTCTACTCGTCCAGGTTATACAGCAGCTAGCGTACTCTCATACAGAGCTGGTACATTGGCTGATTCCAACCGCTTAGTTCGTGCTCGTTTCCAAGCAGTAAAGCCAGAAACTGTTAAATCTTATGAGGTTGGTTATAAAGGTGTAATTGGTAAGAAGTTATTAGTTGACGCTTACTACTATTACAGTCGTTATGAGGACTTCTTAGTAGGGGTTGCTGTGGTTCAGTCACGCACGGGTGCTAATTCTGATATGTACTCTCCTTTTACCAGCACAAACCTTTCTTATGTTCAAAACTCTGCTGAGCCTGTTACTTCAACGGGTTGGGGTGTTGGTTTTGAATATCAGTGGGTAAAAAAATATGTTGTTTACGGAAACGTTTTCTCTGATAAACTGCGGGATGTTGAAGACGGAGTTGTTACTTATTTCAATGCGCCAAAATATCGTGTTAACATCGGTATGCGCAATGAGAACGTCTACAAAAATGTTGGTTTCAACGTAGTTTACAAATGGCAAGACCGTAACTATTACGAGGGAACTTTTGTAACTGGTACACTTCCTGCTTTTGGATGGTGGGATGCACAGGTTACTTACCGTCCTGCTCAAAATCCAAAGAGTACTTTCCGTGTGGGAGGTACCAATATTGCCAACAACTATCAGCGTACAGGTTTTGGAAGTCCCTATGTTGGCGGCTTGTATTATGTTAGTTACGGATACAACTTATTCTGATCGTCGTAAGACTTTCATTTAACTACTGGGTGTTAAGTATTCAGGTCCCGCCATCCGGCGGGACTTTTTCTTTCAATGAACTTTCTAAATCCTTTAATTTAGCCTTGTGGATTCAGTAAGCATTTTACATTCGTGGTCTAAAGGTCAGTTTAGTCCTTTCTATTGGCTGGAAGGGGAGGAGGATTACTTTATTGACCAATTGACTGAGGCTGCTGAGAAAAGCATTTTAAAGCCCGAGGAGGCAGCTTTTAATTGTACCGTATTTTATGGCAGGGATACATCTTGGGCCGATGTATTGAATCAATGTAGGCGATATCCCATGTTCGCGGAGCGTCAGGTGGTAATTCTAAAAGAGGCGCAACAATTGCGGGATATTGAAAAACTGGAACCCTATTTTGAACAGCCGCTCTCTTCGACTATTTTGATAATAGCTCACAAAGAAAAAAAGCTTGATAATAGAAAAAAAGTAGCTCGTCTTATAAAGGAAAAGGGTGCTTATGTGTTCTTTAAAAAGCTTAGCGAAAAGGATATTGCAAGCTGGATCGAGCAACGACTTGCAGAGAGAGCATATAAAATAGCACCTCGTGCCTTGTTATTGATGGTGGATCATTTGGGAAGTGATCTTAGTCGAATTGCGCAGGAAATCGAAAAATTACAGCTTAATTGTAAAACCGGGTCTGTTATCGACGAAGATGCTATTGAACGATTTGTGGGTGTTAATAAAGAATTTAACGTGTTTGAGCTGCAGACTGCCTTAGCGCAAAAAGATTTCCTTAAGGCTTTTAGAATTATCCAGTATTTTAAACAAAATCCAAAAGCAGCTCCCCTTCAATTGATCCTGCCTCTTTTATATAGCTTCTTTTCAAAGGTCTATATGTTATTTGGTACTGAC
>CAINBK010000238.1:0-1793 GCA_903846615.1 uncultured Bacteroidota bacterium | reverse complement strand
TATTTGCATGCCCGTGTCCACAAATTGCTAGAGAAATATTTTTCTTTCGAATTCGATCAGTCACATCATACCAGTTATCCAAAGAATTATCCAGCGGGTAATGATTGACCATAATTAAGGGAATACTATCCGACAATGTAGTCAGTGTACTATCTAACCAATTGACTGCATCACGAGGAACATGTCCATCACTCATGCGGACATAAGGACCAGATGCGCAACCGATAAATTGTACACCAGCATATAAAAAACTAAACCGATCCATTCCAAAAACCTGTATAAAACCTAGCCCACCACTTTCACTCCACCCCGTATCGTGATTACCAGGAATGATGTACCATGGAATTTTTAAACTATCTAATATTTTTTTGGCGAGCAAGAGTTCCTCTTGGGTACCTAGCTCAGTAATATCGCCTGTCAAAAGCACAAATGCCAAATCCTTTTGCTCATTGATGTCCTGCACTGTTCGTCTTAAATCTTCCTCAGCAGCTCCATTGGGTGACCCGATATGCGTATCCGTGACAAACGCAAAACGAAAAGAACCTTGTTGACTACAAACCAGTACAGGGAAAAGTAGCACCAGGGCAAGTATGTTAAATTTCATAATGGGAAAATACTAAAGATTCCTTCGACGCTTCCTTTCATTTTTGAATTCATGTAGCTTTACAAAATGGGACCAATAAAACCTACCCTCGTGTTGGGAGCATCAGAAAACCAAGAGCGATATAGCAATCGAGCTATCAAAGACCTCCAACAATACCAACACCCTGTTTTTGCCATCGGAGCCCGAAAAGGGTTGGTTGGGAATATCCCAATTGAAACTTCCTTTGTTTATATAGCTGAACTCGATACAGTTACCCTTTATCTTTCCCCCGAAAGACAAAAGCCTTATTACCAATACATTTTGGAGCTTAACCCTAAAAGAATCATTTTCAACCCCGGAACTGAAAATGACGAACTCCTAATACTGGCAGCACAGGCAGGAATTTACACTATCGAGGCCTGTACGCTAGTTCTATTGAGAACTGGTCAATATTGAATTAACTAGGAGCCCCATACATACAGTCCTGCACATTCTGTGCATATCTTAATGATTCCTTAATCAACGAGCATTGAATTAGATAGTAAATTAGGAAAACAGAAAAAATATGCAATGGAGAAAATTCAACGGAGACCCGGTGGAGCTTCCCATTTTTCAAGCGGTGGAAGCTGCTATTATTCGTGAAACCCAACAAGGGTACCGATTAAAAGTTTGTATTGGCACAGACTCACAAGTAAAAGGAAAAGAAACTGAGTTTGCGACGGTGATTGTTTTTTTGCGAGAAGGCCAGGGTGGTTTTATGTTTATTCATAATGAAAAAACACGTCAGCCCTTCACCATCAAAGAGCGCATGCTGATGGAAGTCTCTAAAAGCATTGAAGTAGCATATGAATTATGTTCGCTCTTTACACAATATGATGTGGATATGGAAGTGCATGCAGATATTAACACCAATCCTCAATTTAAAAGTAATGATGCGTTGCGTGAAGCAATGGGCTATATCCTAGGTATGGGCTTTGCCTTCAAGGCTAAGCCCGAGGCCTTTGCCAGCACCAGCTGTGCGAATAAAATGGTTAACTAACGTCTTTTACTTTTTGATTGGTGTAAACTACGTATGTAGTGTAGCAACTCGATCCGGCCTTCCTTTGCAACTGCAGAAGTTAAAAAAATTGGAGGAAGGATTTCCCACTCCTCCAGCAGGCGACTGGAAAATAACTCTACGTTTCTTTTTGTAGCTCCTGGTTTGTTCTTG
>CAINBK010000237.1:0-8456 GCA_903846615.1 uncultured Bacteroidota bacterium | reverse complement strand
TAAGTATGCAAAGGAGTTGGGTATTGATTTTATCATTTGTGATCATCACCTTCCCGATCCAGAGCTACCTGCCGCAGTTGCAATATTAAATGCCAAACAACCAGACTGCCCTTATCCCTATAAAGAATTATGTGGCTGTGGTGTTGGCTTTAAATTAATGTGTGCCTTACAAGAGAAATTACAAATCACTGATAACAGAGCACTCGAACAACTTGATTTGTTAGCCACAGCTATTGCAGCAGACATCGTTCCCATGACAGGAGAAAACAGAATCCTGGCCTTTCATGGTTTACTAAAAGCCAATAGAAATCCAAATCCCGGTATTGCTGCGATTTGTGAGTTAAGTAATTTAAAACAAGACCTGGATATCCAAAAACTGGTATTCATCATTGCCCCCCGCGTCAACGCAGCCGGAAGAATGGATGAGGCAGGAAAAGCTGTGGAGCTGTTCATTGCAAATGATAAATCATCGGCATTGCATTTTGCATCACAATTACACAGTGACAACACAGACAGGCGTGAAGCAGATCGAGCCATTACCAAAGAGGCCTTGGACATGCTCGCATCAGATAAAGAAATTCACAGCAAGAACGCTACCGTCGTTTATCAGCCGCATTGGCACAAAGGAGTAGTGGGCATTGTAGCATCCAGACTCACTGAGCAATACTATCGACCTACAGTAGTACTCACAAAATCGGGGGACATAGTCGCTGGAAGCGCCCGCAGTGTAGTAGGTTTTAATTTATATGAAGCGATTCACGCCTGCAAAGAATATTTGTTGGGCTATGGCGGTCATTTCGCAGCAGCTGGAATGACGCTAGAAGAAAAAAATGTGTCCGCCTTTGCTGACGCATTTGAAAAAGTGGTAAGCAACTCTCTCCTGCCTGAACAAAAAATTCCAGTTATTGAAATTGACTTAGAAATTGAAATGACTGCTTTGAACTGGAATCTCTACAAATTGATTGGGCAAATGGAGCCCTTTGGTCCAGATAATTTACGCCCCGTTTTTCTGCTTCGTGGGGTGTGGAATACCGGGTATTCAAAAATTGTAAAGGACGAACACATACGTTTTTCTATCACGGATGGTCAACACACCTTCAATGGAATTGGCTTTGGTTTAGCAAAGAAATTCACCTTGCTCGAAAAACAACAATCAGTTGACATTGCTTTCACCTTAGACGAAAACGACTTTAACAACCAACGCACACTTCAAATGCGCGTGATGGATATTCGAAAAAACATCCCCGTATAAAAAAAGACTCAGCTGCCTGAGCAACCGAGTCTTTTAATTTATTTGCCTAGGTCTTTATTGAATCACTACTTGCTGAACACCAACCTGGATACTTTCATTGGCTAATACTGCGCGGTAAATTCCGAATGCGAGATTAACTGGTAAAGTAATTGATTCATTGATAAAATTACCTTGCACATTGAGTTGCTTTTGCCATACACATTGCCCTTGGTTGTTATATAGCAACAATATATAATTACCGGCAGTTATAGGAGATTGCGTTACACGTATTACTGCGCCACGCTCTGCTGGGCTGGGGAATATTCTAAACCCATCCCCGATTCGAAGGGTTGTAAAAGATTGTTGTGCTCCATAGCTAATAGCACCGGCTGTTGTAACATAGCCTTTGAAGTAATACGTGGTTCCTTGTTGCAAACTGGAAAGAGTAACTGCAAAATTACCACTGGTGTTTCCCGTTGCAGCCACGCGTGTTCCTGTTCCATTTGCAAACCCATTAATAGTGCTGTATTCAATACCATAACCAGAAGGGCTAGTACATCCTCCGGTACCAAATGAACTGGCCAGCGTGGCAGTACTAGTTGTTATGGAAGATGCTGCACCCGTAGTCACACTGGGTGGGGTATTTACACCCGACCCGGAAGCTGCTACACCTGTAGCTATAGCTCCACCACCACTTACGGGAATAGATCCTGTATAAGACTGAACAGCAGTAGGAACAAAACGTACATATACCGTCAAGGTCTGTGAACCTCCTGTTTGCAATAGCCCGATAACATCATTGTAAGAACCAGTTGATGTCTGACTGAATGTGAATCCCGCTAACGGACCCACTGTGATCAATGCATTGGTAAGGTTAGTTCCCGTAATAGTAAATGAATTAGGACCTCCAACCGTACCCACGCAGACATTACCAAATGCAGTAAGCGCAGAGACGGTTAGCTGCGCAGGCGGAGGCGCTGATGTGGTAAAGGATTGTTGATTTCCGTAAGTAGTACCACCGCTATTTGTAGCATATGCCTTATAATAATAAGTAGTAGCTGCTGTCAATCCACTCAGTGTAGAGGAGTAGTTACCACTAGCTAAATTAGAGGAGGCAACTCTTGTACCTGTTCCGTTAGTAAATCCATTGGTTGTGCTATACTCAATACCATAGGCAGACACGGTACCACATCCTGTGGTAGTAATTGAACCAGCTAGTGTTGCACCATTACTGGTAATTCCACTACTATTACCTGTATTTACAGAAGGCGCAGTATTGATTCCACTGCCGCTAGCAGTAACAGTAACTGCAGTTGTAACACCGCCTCCCGCAACAGCAATGTTTCCATTGTAAGTTTGAACAGCCGTTGGTGTAAAGCGAACAAATATTTGTTGTGAATAACTACCTCCAGTTTGGCTTAATGAAAGTGTAGCGGTGTATGTACCATTGGCAGTAGTAGAATAACTATACCCATCAAGGGCAGCCACGGTAACCACTGCAGTTGACAAATTACTTCCCGTAATTGTAAAGGATCCTGGACCTGCAGTTGTACTGATACATACTGCACCAAAACTGCTTAATGAGCTAACCGATAAGGAGGGATTCAACGAAACGGTTGTAAAACTTTGTTGAGCGCCATAGGCTGTACCTGCTCCAGTTGTTGCATAACTCTTATAGTAATAAGTAGTGCCCGCCGTCAATCCACTGAGATTGACAGAGAAATTTCCTCCAGACAGATTTGAACCAACAGCTTGCGTGCCTGATGTAAAATTATTAGTTGTACTATACTCAATTCCATAACCAGTTACTGTACCACAACCATTGGCGGTAATGGCTCCTGCCAGCGTTGCCGCAGTTTGCGTAACACCACTTGCAGCCCCGGTTGTAGTAGTAGCTAATGTATTTACTCCTGATCCAGCAGCTGCAACATTTACAGCTGCTCCTAGACCGGCACCAGTCAGCGCTATATTTCCATTATAAGATTGAACAGCAGTTGGATTGAACTTCACAAATACCTCCTGCGAAAGGGAACCGCCAGTTACTGGAATAGAGAGTGAGCTAGTATACGTTCCATTCGTAGTAGTAGCGTAGGTAAAGCCAGATAATGAGGCTACTGCCAAATTACCACTGGTTAAATTTGAACCAGTAATCGTGAATGAATTAGGCCCGGCGGTGGTGTTAACACAAACGTTACCAAAGGCCGTCAGTGTGCTAGTGGTAACCGTAGGCGTACTAGAGCTGGTTGATACAGCAATCTCATTGGAATTTGCAGAGGAAACACCTCCCGTAAAAGCACGAACCACATAATAATAAGTGGCGCCAGCCGTTAACCCGGTAACTCCATACGTGGTTACATTACCGACATTTTGATTTTGAAGAACATAATTATTTATTGTTCCAGTGGTACTTCCTTTTACAAGCACTGCTGAAATTCGACTAGTTCCTCCTGATGCTATCGCAGCCCCTCCCACACTGTTATTGCTGGTTTGTAACCAACGAACTGAAACCAGTGGTTTGTTAGCTGCATCAGCAGGCAATGCTACATCCGTAAGAGCACCCCATGTGGTTGCATTACCTGCAGCTACCGCTGTAGTTAATGCAACTGTTCCACCCGTTACATCCGTCCATGTACCACTGGATCCCACTTTATACTGTAGTTTGAAATCTTTCGGGCCAGTACTCGATGACCCTTGCATAGAAGAAACTGTAATAGAAGTTGCACCCGTAGTGTTTACATCTGCTTGCCAATACTTAGTATCTGCGCCATTATCCCATCCGTTCGTAGAGACTGAATTGGGATTTGCTCCGGTTGAACCAGTAGGACCACCCGGCCAGGAAACAGTATTCCCCGTAAATCCTTGTGGTGTTAATGTTTGAATTGAAATATTATTTGCATTTCCTGCATCAGCAGTTTGTGCAGTAGCAGCAGCTGTTGTAAAATTCCAACCCGCTATAGTGCTAGTTACTTGTCCTGTTGATTGCGAATAGACATCCAGGAAATAACCAGCTGCACCCGTTACTGCATTCCAATTAGCAGTAAATACTGTTCCAGTAATTGAAGTAGCTGCTGTGGCTACTGGCGCGGTGATCGCAACACCCGTGCCCGATACTGCAGCCGTAGCTGTTGCACCACCCCCTGAAAAATTCAGATTACCCGATCTTGCCCCTACCGATTGCGGTATAAATCGAACATAGACAGGAGTTGCAGAAAGCGTCGCTGTACTATAAGAAATCGTTGCGCTAGTACCCCAAGTTGAATTGTTGGAAGACACTTCAAAATCAGTAGAGGTGGAGGTAACGTTAATAGAGCCGGGCGCTCCCGTTAGGTTAGCACCTGAGAGATTTGCAGATTGTGAGGAGCTAGTCAAGCCCACTACAGTGTTCGAAAATGCAGTATAAGTTGCTATTGTCAATGCAGGTGATGCACTGGTGCATAGTGCCACTGGAGAAGTGCTCTTACGTGGAACTGGAGCTGTTACTACGTCAAAATCACTGTTATTATTATCCGTATCTGTACAACCATTAGTCTTGCGAACCGCACCTTGCGTATTAACCAAAGCAGTCCCATTATTTACGGTTGTATTACCCTCTCCATTATTAGAAGCTCCGTATGAAACTAAGTCAATGATGCCAGTTGCAGGTAAGGTACACGGAGTTGCAGTAGCACCACATCCAAGTCCTGTTGCACCATTTACCAAGGCAACTTTTCCAGAACCTGCACTTAATGACAAGTTGGTGGTAGTCAAATCGGCTGTAACAGGAAAATCTGCACCTGCTGTTCCAACCGTTCCACATTGCACTAGCAAGTAACCGCCAGCAGGAATTGATGTTCCGGCTGTAAAGGCGTAAATCTGAGTAGCAGATCCACCAAAATTTCCAGAGCTGGAGCCATACTGAATTGAAATACCATCAAGAGATTGGGCAGCCGTACTAACGTTATGAAGCTCTACATAATCCGCTTTGTAGGTAGGGGTTCCAGAGTTGGCACCACCTCCCCCATAAACTTGGCTAATCACAATCGTACTGGATTGGCCATAGGATAAAAAAGATGCGAATAAAAAAAGTGCTAAAAATAATTTTTTCATACTATGATTTTTTAATTCCAAGTCAATTGAACATCATCGATTGCAGAAGAAGGACGATTACCACTTCCAGTAGTTGCAGCGAGTGTAACAATACGAATCCAAACTTTCTGATTTACATTATTTAGAGCCGTGCCAAAATTCACTGAAACAGCTGTGCTGGAAAACGTACCTAAATTAGTAGTGAGCGTTGCTGGATTTGTAGTAACAGCCGTAAATGTTGCTGGGTTGTCTCCTAGGCCATATTCGACACGCCAAGCAGTAGTTCTACCCCCCGGAGTGGCATCTAATGATTGCAACAAAAAGCTAAGTTGAAAATTTGTCTTTGCAGTGGTGTTATCCAACAAAAGCATGTAAGCAACACCCGGATCATAACCAGCGGCGCTGGTCTGACGGATCCCCAACGCTCGATTAGTATGCGCTCCTTGAACAGCAGCATCACTTGTTGCAGTCATGCCAGTAAAAGACGCAAAATTTTTCAAACCTGCACTAGTTTGATTCCAAGCAGTAGGACTACCTAAACCGGTTGCCGGATAGAATGGCATATCTCCTGTACCAACAGTGGTAGCCGTGGCTCCGATTTTTACTGAGATCCCTTGTGGCAACCCAGTTGCAATCCCATCAAAATTTTGAGTGTAAGGCGAACTAGTCAAAGGTAAACCACTGGATCCTGGAGGCGGACCTGCGCCAGCAACCACATCAGATAAGCCACGAATGGATATTTGTTTTACAGTATTAAATGGTGTCAGATAGCCTACGAATGAATCCGCAGTGCCTGGAAAACTATTATTCGCAAAAGAAGCGGTTGTTGAAGTAAACGCAATAAGTGTTCCCGTAGCATCCGTCATAGTCACACTACCTCCCCAACGCCCAGAGGTACCACCAACTAAGGAAGTGATATTTACGATTCGAACTAAGGTAGATTCCCAAGTTCTAAAATTTGCTTGAATCGCTGCAAAAGTTGCCGTGCGTGGAGCAATTACTTTGCCGGTAGACACACGAGTTGCATAACCAAGGGGAACATTATTAAGTTGCAAGAGTCCATTAAACTCAGATAATTCCTGTCCCGTTACATTGATGTCGATTGAATCACCTAAATCAAAAGAATGTGCAGCAGAGAAACGAACACAAATACCAGCCAAGCCATTGCCCTGCTGGATATAAATATTTTGAGAATTTAAATTGTTGGTAGTGCGGTCGCTGATTACAACACCTGTTATGCGTTTATTAGTAGGAGCGAACGTACTAGCACCCGTGTAAAGTGAACGGAGTTCAGCAATAGGCAGTAAAGTTGTTGGGCCCGTGCCACATCTTGAAGCAGTGAAACGCACATCAGCGGTGTCACGAATAGTCAATTGTCGCGTAGAACCAAAATAGGAATACACCCCAATTATAGAACCATTTCCTGCGGGAACTTTCAGATCAGCAAAATTTGAATAATTGCTAGTGCGCAGTGTAATTCGATTAGCGGTAGGCGCAGAACATCCCTGGACAATTCGATTGCCAGACTGCCCTGCATCTGCATACGTTTTACCTGTATCCGTACTAGCAAACTCCATGTCAGTAAGCCGAATCAACGTACTAATATAGCGGTCTTGCAAAGTGGTGGTGAGTTGTGTAGCAGAAACTTCCAGCGGAGTGATCGATTGATTGAGGGCACCTTTTATAATATGCTGGTCAAATAAGTTATAGGCTAATAATGTAACGCCACCTTGATTTAGGTAGGCCGAGTCAACACCTCCTCCCAACTGCAAAGTGCCATTATACTGTCCAAGATAAAGGCCCTTCAGTTTGACAAACAATTTTCTTCCAACTGGGTAAGTATTGAAAAGATTTGCACTGCCCAAACGCAATAAAATTCCCCCAGTTGGGTCTTGTATTGCAATTTGCTGATAATAATTCCCACTCCGATCGTCACATACCACTACTCCCTCTATTACCTGATCATCTTGAATAGACACTGCAGCTCCTGCTGTGTAACGTGTTTTTAAATCTTTGATACTAATAGTAGCCACAATACCAGGATCACCAGAAGGCGCAGGTTGGTCATAGCTTTTTTTACAGGCCGCCACTCCAACAACTAATAATGCAGCCAATACTACAGTGGTAATTGAATACTTCATTTTAAACATGGGGGGAAATTTATTGTATATCGGCAGCAGTTCGAATACCAATTTGCGTAGCATCCTGTGTTGCAGTTTTATAAATTGAAACATATCCTGTGATAGACCGGCTAGTAGTATTAACAGAAATCCCAGCAGCCGCTCTAACAAATACAGTCAAACTTCCAGTTGCATCCGTAACAGCGTAAGTAGTTCCAGTTGCATTGGTAGATGATTGTGTAATGCTCGTTAGATTGTTGATACGAACCAGTGTAGAAGCCCAGTTGTTGCGATTGGTAACAACCTCTGAGCAAGTTGATACCCTGGGTGTAATTGCAAGCGTCAGCGGAACAGTCACTATTTTATCCATGGGTACACTTTTCAACTCAAGGTCACCATTATAAAGAAGAAGTTGTCCAACGCCTGCCGCATCAATTTCCAATACGGATCCTAAGGGATACACGGGAGATCCCACAACAGTGTAGAGATAAATTCCACCACCACTTTCGTCTTGGATTCTAAAATTTCCTGCTGCTTCATTAGCGCTATTGGAAACAACCACTCCTCTTATCTTTTTAGTGCCCGCTGGCACCAGCATAGTTCCTGTTCCAGAATAAAGAGCACGAAAATCTGAGATCTTCATCAGTTCACTGGCAGGGCTAGGCACAATAGGGTCAGGTCCCGTTGGGCCAAGCGGTTGCTTATCACAAGAAAGTAAGGTAGTTGCAAAAAAGAACAAGCTAACCGGAAGCAAAGAGATTTTTAATCGGATTGACATAGATAAACGTTAATTCAATTATTAAAAACGAAGTGTAGCGCTTGCAAAAAAGTTTAAGCCATATGCATAAAATAAACGGGGAGGAAACTTACCGATCTGTACCGGATCTGCTGCAATTAACTGCTGGTCATAACGAAGTTGCTCAAAACCACCCGTGATAATCTTTTTATTATTCAAGAGGTTATTGATCCCAGCATTAAATACCAAGAAAGTTGACTTATCGTTTACCTCATAAGCCTTGGGTAATTTCCATGAATAGCCC
>CAINBK010000236.1:0-7417 GCA_903846615.1 uncultured Bacteroidota bacterium | reverse complement strand
CTGATCTTAACTCTATAGCACCCACTGATATTGAATCAATCAACGTATTAAAAGATGCGGCCACGGCTGCTATCTATGGAGTGCGTGGTGGAAATGGTGTTATTGTGGTGACTACCCGTTCAGGACGAAAGTCATCCAAAACTGAAATCACCGTAAATGCCAGTTATGGTATGCAGGATGTTATCAATACAGTTGGTGTACTTAATGCTACTGAATATGCTGCCATGATTAATGAGGGAAGTACAGTAGCCGGTGGGCCTGTAGTTTTCAATGACCTTTCTCAAATTGGAGTGGGTACCAATTGGCAAAATGAGGTGTTTAAGATGGCACCGCTTCAGTCTCACACACTTTCTGCCCGCGGTGGATCTGACCGTATGGGATATTTCTTATCTGCGGGATACACTAGCCAAGGTGGAATTGTGGGTGGCAATGAAAAATCTAGATTCAGTCGTGGAAATTTCACTGCAAACCTTACGTTCGATCTTTCTTCAAAATTGAAATTCCTGTTGAATACAACGGGTGTGATATTAGAAGGACGTGGTGTTCAGGAGAATTCATTCAACAGTATTTTAGGAAGTGCATTAAACTTTGATCCTACTGTTTCTGTACAGAATACGGTGGCGGGTACTCCCGGTCAATATGGATTTAGTAATCTGTTATTGTCTGAGGTGTTCAATCCCTTAACTAAGCTAGAGAATACATATAATAAGAATATGGGCTCTAAGCTGTACGGAAAATTTGAGCTCCAGTATCAGCTGTTAAAAAATCTTCGGGTTACTTCAAGATTTGGTTATACCAAGTACGATGGTAATGCAAAGAGTTTTACGCCGCTTGTATTTTACGGACCTAACAACATAGATAATTCTATGAATGCTGATGGTTCTACTGTAGCGGGTCGCTTTAACAGTGTAGCGCATGAGAAAGTGA
Organism: uncultured Bacteroidota bacterium; assembly: GCA_903846615.1. GTDB lineage: Bacteria > Bacteroidota > Bacteroidia > Chitinophagales > Chitinophagaceae > JJ008. The sequence goes on along the minus strand of CAINBK010000236.1, from coordinate 6,490 downwards.
GCAATTTTAATTATACATGGGAGTCATTTGCCAACTATAATTTCAAAGTAGGAACTCAACATAATTTTGAAACAGTGGCTGGATTTGCTGTGGCAAGAGTTTCAGGAAATGCAGCAGGTGCTACTCGTCAGGATGTTCCTTTTAACTCATGGGAGTTTGCTGATTTTACTGCAGCTACCGGAAATAATACTGCGGCCAACACTAACGCATTGAGCGGGTATTATTATCAGTACTTCCGTCGTAATCTTTCCTACTTCGGTCGTTTGAATTATGACTTCGACAATAAATATCTTTTGTCTGGAACTATCCGTCGTGACGGATCGTATGCATTTGGTGTGAAGAACAAGTTTGCCAACTTTATCTCAGGTTCTGCGGGGTGGGTAGTGAGTAATGAGAACTTCTTTAACTCCAAGTTCATCAATTATCTTAAGATCCGTACTAGTTATGGTACTACCGGAAATGAGAATGTAGATCCTCAGTTTGTAGGAATTGTAAACGGAGGTCCTAGCTATGGTCCTACTGCTAACAGTAACGGATATAATTTCAACAACGTATTCTATGCGGGTAGCACAGTAGGTTCTGCCGCCAATGATGCGCTTCGCTGGGAAAAACAAACACAACTAAATGCTGGTTTTGATTTGAGCATTTTCAAAGGTTCACTAAGTCTTTCTGCTGATTATTTCCAGAAAGAGGTGGATGGTTTGCTCTTTACTCCTTCGGCTTCACTTTATTTGGGAACTGTACCGATTCCAACTTCTAATATTGGTGCAACAAAAAGTACGGGTATCGACTTAACCTTGACTTATAATCAAACCATTGCAAAGAAAGTTAAGTTGATCAACGCGGTCACTTTCACCACAGCTAAAAATGAGGTGACGGCTACCAACAGTGATGGTACTGCTCGTATTATGGGTGGTTATTACTTTAATGGACAATCTCAAAGTGTAACTGTATTTGAAAAAGGGTTCACTCCTGGTTATTTCTTCGGATACATGACAAACGGACTCTTCCAGAATCAAGCTGAAATTGCTGGATCCGCTTCACAGCCTGGTGCCGTTCCCGGTGATATTCGATTTGTTGACGTGAATAAAGACGGGTTGATCAATGCACAGGATATGACACAGATTGGTGATCCATTCCCAGATTTCACAATGGGTTGGAACCTTTCTATGGAATGGGGAAAATTTGACTTCACTGCCTTCACTTATGCTTCTGTTGGTAATGAAGTATACCGTGCCTATGAGCGTAATGCCAACTATACTAATAAAGATCGCAGTGTGTTGGCCCGCTGGACTGGTGAGGGAACTACTAACGATGCGCGTAACCCACGCTATTCTTTTGTGGATGCAAACAGTAATATTCGTGTGTCTGATCGATTTGTAGAGGATGGTTCATTCATTAAGATTAAGAATATTCAAATGGGATACACCATTCCAGCTCGCTCTAAGAATGCTTGGTTCTCTTCTTTCCGTATTTATGGACAAGTGCGTAATGCTTTTGTATTTACAAAGTATACCGGGTTTGATCCTGAAATTTCTGGAGGTATTCTGGATACAGGGGTAGACAGAGGTTCTTATCCTCAGCCTCGTACGTTTACACTTGGACTTGATATTAAACTTTAATCAACTTAAATGATTGCGAATATGAAACCAAATACATTAAAACCGCTTAGCTTCCTCTTTGGGGTGGTGCTATTGTTTTCTTCTTGCACCAAATGGGTTGATTACAATCCCCGGGAAGATTTCAGAATCACTGAACTGGATTATCTCCGTTCTGAATCTGATTACCGTACTATGGCCGTGAGTGCTTACACTCCACTTCAATGGCTGAACCAGGCTGTACCGGTAGGTGATATTGCCTCTGATAATGCAGTGAGTGGTGGAGAGAACGCTTCTGACGTACTTTCTCTTCAGCAAATCGATGATATGACGCATACTCCTGTTAATGTAACATTAACCGAGTTGTGGCAAGCTGCTTACGAGGGAATTAACCGCGCCAACTATCTGCATCAGTATAAGGAGAAAAATCCAGCTGGCAACGCAGTTACATTTGCTGGTAAGGATGCCTTGTACGGTGAAGTTTATTTCCTGCGTGCTTATTACTATTTCCATCTAGTGAAGTTTTTTGGAGGTGTTCCTCTTTTCACCGAAAAGCGCCTTTCCTTGAGTGAGTCAGCTACTTTACAACGTAGCTCTAAAGCTGATGTGTATGATCAGATCGAAAGAGATCTCAATACTGCCATCATAGCATTACCAGCCATTCAGGTGCAGAAGGGTCGTATTACAAAGTATGCAGCACAGGCATTACTTGGAAAAGTACTTTTATATCAGAAAAAATATGATGCTGCTGCTCCTATTTTAGAAAGCATCATTACTTCTAATGCGTTTCGTTTAGTAGATGATTTTGGGGCTATGTTCCTTGAGTCTGGCGAAAACGGACCTGAATCTGTTTTTGAAATTCAATACACTAATACTTCCCCTTACTATAACTGGGGTGCTGTAACTCGCGGACAAGGTAACTATGCTATCCAACAGTGTGGTATCAGAGGATTGAATGGTTCTGCTGCAATGCCTTATGCCGCAGGTTGGAGTACTAATCTTCCTACGCAGGATTTGGCTAATGCCTACGCAGCTGGTGATCAGCGCAAAGGCGTTACTGTTTTAGATATTGAGGCTTATAAGAATGCGAATCCTTCTTTTGGTATCACTTACCAGGTTGCTCCTTATAAGAATACTGGTTTGTATAATCAGAAGTATCTGCCAAGAAAAGGGCAGACATCTGGCCAGATTGAATTGAACTACCTGAATAATTTCCGCATTATTCGTTATGCGGATGTATTACTGATGGCTGCAGAAGCATTTAATAAAGCTACCACGGCTGTAAATGATACAAAAGCTCAGAATTATTTGAATTTGGTTCGTCAGCGTGCATTTAGAGATAATCTGCACAATATCACGGCTACAGGCGCAACATTGTACCAGGCTATCTTGACAGAGCGTCGTTTGGAGTTAGCCATGGAGGGTGAACGCTTTTTTGATCTGGTGAGAACTGGGCAAGCGGCTGGCAAAATCACTGGATTTACAGCTAACAAACACGAAGTATTTCCGATTCCTCAGCAGGAAGTTCTGGTTTCTAACCTAACTCAAAATGACAATTATTAATAGCCAATATAAAAGCTAACTATGAAAAAGATAAACATATTTGTAAGTTGGTTGATGGGCGTCCTGCTATTGGCCGCTTGTACCAAAACAGAGTTTACTGATACTTCTTTTGTAGACCGAGGTGAAGCACCATCAGAGTTGTCTGCCATGTTTGAAATAACACAGGACAACACTGGATTAGTAACCATTACTCCCAATGGAGTAGGCGCAGTTACCTATGATGTTTATTATGGTGATGGTAACAACACACCCGCAAAAGTAGTTGCAGGGAAAAACACAACGCATGTGTACCCAGAGGGAGTATATCCAGTAAAAATTATTGGCTATTCTGTCAGTGGCAAAAAAACAGAAGTAACAAAACAGCTTACAGTTACTTTCCGTGCTCCTGAAAATCTTGAGGTAACTGTTACCGTTGATCCTGCCAACAACTACAAGGTAAATGTGAGTGCAACTGCGCTTTATGAAACCAACTTTAAAGTTTATTTTGGTGTAAGCCCTACTGAAACTCCTGTTACTTTTCTCGAAGGACAAACAGTGAGTAATGTGTATGCAGCCACTGGAACTTACCAGGTAAAAGTGATTGCCTTTAGTGGTGGAGCGGCTACTACACAACGCATAGTTCCAGTTACCATTGTAGATCCAATTTTACTTCCTCTGACATTTGAATCTCCAACTATCAATTATAACTGGTTCAATTTTGATGGAGGAAATGTTACAGTTGTTGCTAACTCCCAGTCCAATGGAATTAATACCAGTGCCAAGGTGGCCAAAATGGTAAAGAATGCAGGACAGCCTTGGGGTGGAAGCTTCCTAACATTGAGCAGTAACATTGATTTTTCTGCAAACAAGATTTTCCGAATGAAAGTGTATTCTCCTCGTGTGGGTGCTAAAGTGCTCTTTAAAGTAGAGAACTCAGCAAACCCTGGTCAGAATTTTGAAAAGGAAGTTTTGACTACACGTGCAAACGCTTGGGAAGATCTGGTTATTGATTACAGAGCCATCAATGTGGCAAATAGCTATAACCGGATTGTTTTGATTTTTGACAATGGTACTGCGGGAGATGGTTCCGCAAACTTCACGTGGTTATTTGATGATATTCGTTTGGTAAATACCTTGCCACTTGATCTCCCATTAGACTTTGAAGCAGGAGCTTCAACCTATCCTTGGTTTAATTTTGACGGTGGTACCGCTACCGTTGTTGCTAACCCTGTTTCTGGAGGCATTAATACCAGCGCCAGTGTTGGTAAAATGGTTAAGAATGCTGGTCAGGTTTGGGGCGGTAGCTTCCTGACCCTGAGTTCTCCAATGAATTTTTCAACTAACAAGGTATTTCGCATGAAGGTTTATTCTCCTCGCGTGGGTGCCAAAGTGTTGTTGAAAGTTGAAAATTCTGCAAACTCCGGACAGAATTATGAGAAGGAAGTAACCACCAGCATTGCCAATGCTTGGGAGGATTTGGTATTTGATTATTCAGGTATCAATGCTTCTAATACTTATGATCGTATTGTATTGATTTTTGAATTGGGTAGTATGGGCGATGGTTCCTCAAACTATACATTCTATTTTGATGATATCCGTCTTACTAACACCTTCCCAGTTCAATTGCCTTTAAACTTTGAATATCCTATCACTTACGGATGGTTTGATTTTGATGGTGGTAATGTAACTGTGGCAGCTAATCCATCTGTAGCAGGGATCAATACTAGTGCTAAGGTTGCAAAAATGGTTAAGAATGCAGGACAGGTTTGGGGAGGTAGTTTCTTAACACTTGATGGCCCCATCAATTTTGCATTGTCTCGTTCACTACGCATGAAAGTTTATTCTCCCCGTGCAGGTGCCAAGGTGTTATTGAAAGTTGAGAATTCAGCGAACTCCGGACAAAACTTTGAGCGCGAGGTAGTCATTCCCAACGGAAATGCCTGGCAAGAGCTCAGCTTTGATTTTACTGGTATAAATACCGCTAACCCGTATGATCGTGTGGTAATCATTTTTGATTTAGGTGTAATGGGAGACGGTTCACCCAATTTCACTTATTACTTTGATGATATTCGCCTCAATTAATTTTAAAATTTTCTTGCCATGCAACCTTTAAACAAAATAATCGCGCTCTTTTTAGTGTTTAGTGTAACACTAACGGCGTGTAAAAAACAGGAATATAGTTTTGGCGACCTGGTTAATCCATCAGGCCTGACACTCACAACTTCGGTAGTGGGTGTTGATGCCAGTAACCCTAATGGTAATGGAACTGGTCGTGTCACCATCACAGCTGCGGCAACAGGCGCACTTACTTATCAAATTGATTTTGGTGATGGCGTCAAACAAGTAGTGCCATCAGGTACGCTTACTTATAAATATAATAATCCGGGTACCAATGCCTATACTATTACTGTGAATGCAGTAGGTACAGGAGGTTCTCTCTCTACAATCAGCAAGCGTGTTACAGTATTTGTTGCATTTCAAATTCCTACAGAAATTGTTTCTGCTCTAACTGGTTCCGGTTCAAAAGTCTGGGTTACGGACAAAGACGCTCCTGGACATTTTGGTGTAGGACCCAATAATGAATTTTCTCCGATTTGGTATGCAGCTGTTCCTAACACACGTGAAGCTTGTGCCTATGATGATGAGATAACTTTTTCAAAAGATGCAAACGGCCGTGTGTTTATGAATGTTGATAACAAAGGTGCTTCTTTCTCCATTGGAGCGTCCACTGGATTCTACGGTTTTAGTGGCGGCGATGGATGCTATCCGATGTCTACAGGTGGAAATAAGCAATTGATATTTATGAATGCTACTTCTGGTTCAAGCGCATCTGTTTCTACTCAAATTCAATTTACAGTGCCTGGCAATGGTATTATCAATTTTGGTACTGGTGGTGTAACGTATGAGATACTTTCGATTACGCCTACTGCTATACATTTGCGTAATATTGGTGCTGATAATAATTCCTGGTACCAAAAGTTGAAACCTAAGCCTTGATTTGTGTTGCGTTCGCTTTTGTTTGTTTGTTGCTCGCTTCTGTTAATGGCTGCTTCGTGTGGTAAGGATAATACACCACTACCAGCAGGGCCGCCAACTAATTTGGCATTAACAGTAACGGTTAGTACGGACAATAGCGGTACTGTTCAATTTAAAGCTACGGCTACCAATGCAGTTTCTTACGATTTTGATCTGGGCAATGGGGTGTTTCGTTCCGTCACAGATGGAAATTTGACTTATCGATATACTGCATCGGGTTCTTATGATATAAATGTTATTGCAAAAAGTGCAGGCGGACAAACTGCATCACTCAGAAGAACCATTACGGTTGCTGTAGCACGTTCTTTAATTTG
>CAINBK010000235.1:0-2293 GCA_903846615.1 uncultured Bacteroidota bacterium | reverse complement strand
TGTTCATCCGCAGATTTTCCTCTTTGATAATACCACTGAAATAATGCATCTTCTCCTGGTCTTGAATCACTTTTTCATTCCGCATCGCATCTACCGCCAGTGAAATAGTGGCCAATGGCGTTTTGAACTCGTGCGTCATGTTATTGATAAAATCCGTTTTCATCTCACCGATTTTTTTCTGCTGAATCATGGTACGGATAGTAAAATAAAAAGCAGCCAGAATAGCTATGGTAAAAAGAATGGAAGCCACAATATTCCAGCGTAGTGAACGAAGCACGATTTCTTGAATCCCCGGAACTGCCACAAATAATAATTCATTAACCCCCATGCCCTCTCCCATAAAACCAACTGAGGCAGGCTCACGTAAACCACGTATCGTGAAATAGTTATTAGTTGTGTCTTCAAACACCTGAAAAAAATGGGGCGATGTTTTTTCAAAAATATTATTCCCCAACGGCCCAATAGTGGCAATTCCAAATTCGAAGGATACTTCTTTCAAATCATTTTGCTGAAATGCCTTTACAAAGCGTTTTTGAATTTCTACTGTTGTATGACGGCTCGCCACAGTGGGTACGGTGAAGAAATCCAAGCCAAACCCTTCTATCAATCCTCTTTTTTTCATAGAGGATCCGGGAGAATACGAGCTTGTACTTTCTACAAGCTGTTCCGCCACCAACTTGGCGGTTTCGCCAACGCGGTGTTTAATCTGCTCCTCTCTCAATAGTACCATATTCTTAATCCAGGATACCTGAATAAGTATAATACCGATTAAGGAAAGACTAATCAGCAGTGTAATGGGAGCAAAAACCTTTTTCACAAGGGATAAAAATACAACCTCTGAGAGCAGTGACTGGAATTAAATGGGCGCATTCACATTTTTTTAACGCTAAAAAAACCCCTGCTAATTGGCAGGGGTTCTAGAAGAAGTTATAAAGAAGATCTATAAGGCTGAGCCACCCTCCACCAGTACGGTGACACGGTTGTTTAATACCTCAACAAAACCACCTTGAATGGAGAAACGAGCCAAATCATTCTGCTTGTCGCGTAACACCTTGATTGTACCAGCCTGCAGTGCACTGATCAATGGAGCATGTTTTTCTAACACTTCAAATGATCCAGTGAGGCCTGGCATTTGCACACCATAAGCATCGCCACTAAATAATTTTTTTTCAGGTGTCAGAATCTCAACAGTCATGTCCGTTACATTTATGCGTTAGCCTGAGCCATTAATTTCTTGCCCTTTTCAATAGCATCGTCAATTGAACCTACCAGGTTGAATGCAGCTTCTGGGTATTCATCTACTTCGCCATCCATGATCATATTAAAACCACGAATTGTCTCTTCAATTGGAACCAGCACTCCTTTCAATCCTGTAAAAGCTTCCGCCACATGGAAAGGCTGAGACAAGAAACGTTGTACTTTACGTGCACGGAAAACTACCATCTTGTCCTCTTCACTCAATTCATCCATACCAAGGATTGCAATGATGTCCTGTAATTCTTTATAACGCTGCAGCATGGACTTCACACGGTTTGCACAATTGTAATGTGCATCACCCACTACTTGAGGAGTAAGAATTCTCGATGTAGAATCTAACGGATCCACAGCAGGATAAATACCCAAGTCGGCAATTTTACGTGACAATACAGTCGTTGCATCCAAGTGCGCAAAGGTTGTAGCCGGAGCAGGGTCAGTTAAGTCATCCGCAGGCACGTAAACAGCCTGTACTGAAGTAATTGATCCATTCTTGGTGGAGGTGATTCGCTCTTGCATGATACCCATCTCGGTAGCAAGTGTTGGCTGATAACCCACCGCTGATGGCATACGACCCAAAAGTGCGGACACCTCAGAACCTGCTTGCGTAAAACGGAAGATATTATCTACGAAGAACAAGATGTCACGACCCTTACCCTGTCCATCACCATCTCTATAGTATTCTGCAATAGTCAAACCAGAGAGGGCCACACGCGCACGAGCTCCAGGAGGTTCATTCATCTGCCCAAATACGAATGTAGCTTTTGAGTCAGCGAGTTCCTTCATATCCACTTTGCTCAAATCCCATCCACCTTCTTCCATGCTATGTTTGAAGGCATCGCCATATTTCATGATACCCGCCTCAATCATTTCACGCATGAGGTCATTACCCTCGCGGGTACGCTCTCCCACACCGGCAAATACAGATAAACCAGAATAGGCTTTTGCAATATTGTTGATCAACTCCTGAATCAATACGGTCTTTCCAACACCGGCTCCACCAAACAATCCGATCTTTCCACCTTTTGCATATGGTTCG
>CAINBK010000234.1:0-1936 GCA_903846615.1 uncultured Bacteroidota bacterium | reverse complement strand
TTATTAAAATGGGATCAGGCCTTATATACAAAACAATTGGTTAGCGATTCGCTATTAGATCTTGCTTTTACGCCCTATAGTTTTGAACGTCCTGGACAAAATAATTATGGTTTAGGGTTTCGATTAAAGTTATTACCCAATCAAAAAAAGATCATCTATCATTTTGGGCGTTGGCATGGAAATAATGCAGCCTTTGCAAGGCTTACGGATGAACAGGTTACCGTTATTATTCTGGGAAATAAGTTCAACCGTCAGATATATACAGCTGCCAGTAAGTCCTATTCTCTATTTGGTCCCTATGGGGGAAAACAGCAACGTGACGAGGAATAGTTTTTCTGTACTTTTTTATTCAGAACTTTAGCTAGTGAAAGTATTTTCTGCATCTCAAGTGAGAGAGTGGGATCAATATACCATTCTGAATGAACCAGTTTCTTCACTCCAATTAATGGAACGTGCTGCCCAGCAATGTTATAGTTGGATTGTGGAAAATTATCCTAGCGCCGATCATTTTTCTATTTTTTGCGGCAAAGGCAATAATGGCGGAGATGGCCTGGCGCTGGCTCGACTTTTAGCAAAGTCGGGCAAAACGGTACAATTACACATTTTAGAATATGGATTCCCTGGTACAATAGATTTTCAACAGAATTTGGCTAGGATTCATACTTGTCCAACTATTCAAATTCAATACATTCAAGATGAAGCGCATCTTTACGAAATCGGGCTAGACTGCATAGTGGTTGATGCTTTATTTGGATCAGGAATTAATCGTCAATTAGAAGGGCTGAGTGCAGCGGTTGTAAAGTCAATAAACCAAAGTAACAATCCTGTAATAGCTATTGATATCCCCAGCGGACTTTTTTGTGATCGCTCTTCAAAGGGGTTTCCAATTGTGCAAGCAACTCACACCTTGAGTTTCACACCGAAACTTTCATTTTATTTACAAGAAAACAATATATACGTTGGTCAACTCCATTTATTAGATATTGGATTACATCGAAATTACTCACTTGAAAATAGTGCAAGATTTGAGTTGCTGACCCATGAGAAAATATGCCCCTTATTAAAGTCTCGTGAACTGTATTCGCATAAAGGGAATTACGGTCATGCATTACTGATTGCTGGAAATATTGGCAAAATGGGTGCTTGTGTGCTAGCTGCTCGTGGAGCACTTCGTTCAGGACTTGGATTACTTTCTTGCTTTGTACCAGTAACAGAAAATTCAATCCTACAAACTGCTGTACCCGAGGCCATGACCATAACAGAAAAATCAAACCCTCTGTCTTTTAATTCTATTGCAATTGGACCCGGAATCGGAGTCGGAACAACGCAAGTAGAACTATTGGAAGAACTTTTGAACACCTATAGTAAACCTATTGTTATGGATGCTGACGCCCTAACAATACTTTCCAACCATACACACTTGCTCAAAAAAGTTCCTTCACTTTCTATTTTTACGCCACACATCGGAGAATTCAAAAGACTATTTGGAGAAACCGATAATGACTTTGATAGGATGGAATTAGCCATTAAAAAATCCAAAGAACTAAATATTATCATCATTCTCAAAGGACAACACACGCTTGTTGCCACTCCATTTGAACCTTATTATATAAACACATCAGGTAATCCGGGTATGGCAAAAGGTGGTGCCGGAGATGTACTAACAGGTGTTATTCTTGGGCTATTGGCACAGGGGTATAATTCTATTGAGGCCTCAATAATCGGAGTATACCTTCATGGAAAAGCTGGAGATCTTGCAGCTGAAATGCATACTTATTACGGGATGACCACCGGCGATCTGATTGATTCATTGGGGGTGGCTTGGAAGAAATTGATAGTAAGTTAGTTACTTAAAAATGCTAGCTCAAAAGAGCCGAAATTACCTTGATATATTGCTGATTTTTACGTAGCTGATGCCTATCTTTGCCGGCCGGTG
>CAINBK010000233.1:0-8525 GCA_903846615.1 uncultured Bacteroidota bacterium | reverse complement strand
TCTGGTATTTTATTTAATGCGGTCAGTTGCCCCTCTTTTCGATGCCAACCAAGACAGTGAGGGCCATTAATAATGAGCAGGTAAGAAACTGGAACTCCCATGTTGTATTGTACCACTTGCTCAAACACGCTATGATCAAGTTTTACAGAAGGCGCCTTACACTCAATTAGCATCCAAGGAGCATGTGCAGCATCATACACAAGAATATCAAATCGTTTTTTAACCAGTCCTACTTGTATACTTTTTTCAACCGTAATAAGTGAAGAAGGGTAATGATACCCTACGGTCAAAAGTTGGAGCACCTGTTGGCGTACCCATTCCTCCGGGGTGCGTTGCACCCAACTTTTTCGAAAAGGATCAAAAAGTTGAGCTATACTACCCTGCTGACGCTCACGTATTTCTACTTCGGGATAGACTAACTCAATCATGCATCTAAGTTAAATGGTTAACTTTATGACATGAAGACAAAAGTGGAAATTGTACAAAACTGGCTGCCTCGTTATACCGGTGAAAACCTGGAGAACTTTGGTAAGTATATTTTACTGACAAACTTTAGCCACTATGTTACACTATTTGCACAATGGAATCAGGTTGACGTAAAAGGAATCGGGAAGCCCATGCAATGTGCAACGGCCAACGATATCAGTATCATCAACTTTGGGATGGGCAGCCCCACTGCTGCAACAATTATGGATTTATTGACGGCCATAGAACCTAAAGCGGTACTTTTTTTAGGTAAATGTGGGGGCTTAAAAAAACGAAACAAACTCGGTGATTTAATCCTTCCGATAGCTGCCATTAGAGGTGAGGGGACTTCCAACGACTACTTTCCTACCGAAGTACCTGCACTACCGGCCTTTGCCTTACAAAAGGCGGTATCTACCACCATCCGAGATTATGAGGTTGATTATTGGACGGGTACTGTATATACCACCAATCGAAGAGTATGGGAACACGATGAGGAGTTTAAAGACTATTTACAGAAGATCAGGGCTTATGCCATTGACATGGAAACAGCTACAATTTTTACAGTTGGCTTTTTTAACAAAATACCGACGGGTGCACTTCTGTTAGTAAGCGACCAACCCATGATACCTGAAGGGGTAAAAACAGAGGAAAGCGACAAGGAAGTCACCCGTAAATATGTGGAAGACCATCTTCGAATCGGAATCGATTCGCTTAAACAATTGATCAACGATGGATTGACAGTCCGTCATCTAAAGTTTTGATCCACTGCATACTGCACTTATAGTTTCAAATAAACTTGGAAACGGCTCCGCGATTTATTAACTTTGCACACCTATTAAAAGCAGTCCTGCAAACCAAACCCGGCGCCGTAAGGCCGGAAAGGAGTCTCTAGGATCGTAGCCTTCCGTCCGGAATGCGTTCGCAGAATTGGTAGAAAATACTTACGCATGAAGCTTTCGCAATTCCGTTTTGATTTGCCTCTTAATCTTATTGCGCAGACCCCTGCCAAAAAAAGAGAGGATTCTCGCCTGATGGTGGTACACCGTCATACTGGCGTTATTGAAAACAAACACTTCCGTGACATCATGGATTACTTTGATGACAAGGATTGTTTTGCAGTGAATAACACCAAGGTTTTCCCTGCGCGCATGTATGGGAGAAAGGAAAAAACAGGCGCTAAAATCGAAGTATTCTTACTAAGAGAATTAAATAAACCTAATAGACTTTGGGATGTGATTGTAGACCCTGCTCGAAAAATAAGAGTGGGTAACAAACTTTACTTTGGTGATGACGAGGACCTAGTTGCCGAGGTAATCGACAACACCACCAGCCGCGGAAGAACTATTCGCTTCCTGTGGGAAGGTGATGAGGCAAGTTTCAGAGCACAATTAGAAAAACTGGGTGAAACACCACTACCCAAGTATATCAAGCGTAAACCCGACGAGGAAGATAAAGATCGCTATCAAACTGTTTACGCCAAGCACGAGGGTGCTGTTGCCGCACCAACCGCTGGATTACACTTCAGCCGTGAGTTAATTAAACGATTGGAGATTAAAGGAATTCGCTTTGCAGAAGTTACACTTCATACTGGCTTAGGCACATTCCGCCCTATTGAAGTTGAGGACCTGAGCAAACATAAAATGGATGCTGAATATTACCGGATAGATGATACTGCCTGTAAGATTGTAAACCGTGCAAAAGAATACGGCCATCGCGTTTGTTCCATTGGCACTACTACTATGCGGGCTATGGAGTCTTCGTTCACGGCACAGAAATTCTTGAAACCTTCTGAAGGTTGGACCAATATGTTCATTCATCCTCCCTATGACTTTAATATTGCGGATGCATTGGTAACAAACTTCCATCTTCCCAAAACCAGCTTGTTGATCATGACCTGTGCATTTGCAGGCTATGAATTAACAATGGAAGCTTACAAAAAAGCAATCAAGGACAAGTATCGCTTTTTTAGCTACGGAGATGCTTTGTTGATTATATAATCAGCTTAGGCCAAATATTTCCTTATTCAGTTGTTGCAACAACATTGTTTTTGCAGTTGCGGGCACTAGCATACTTATGTTGTGTGGACTACCCCCATAACTAATCATTCGAACAGGAATATCTTTTACCGCTAATGCCAGGTTAGAAAGTATAGCCGGAGTAGTAGCAATTTCAAAGCCTACCAATGAAACAATAGTTTGCTCGCGATCTACCTCAACATGTCCAAATGGCGATAACTCCTCTAATATTGCTTGAAGATGCAGATCCGTATCAATTGTCAATGAAACAGCCACCTCTGACGTAGTGATCATATCAATCGGAGTCCGATACTTCTCAAAGACTTCAAAAATCTTTCTTAAAAACCCGTAGGCAAGCAACATGCGGCTGCTTTTGATACGAATTGCAATAATATTATCTTTTGCGGCCACCGCTTTTACGCCAGAAGCTGCAGGGATAGAACTGATCAATGTTCCCTTGGCAGTGGGCTCCATGGTGTTTAACAGACGAACAGGTACCTGGTATTGTTGTGCAGGCCAGATTGAGGCCGGGTGAAGAATTTTTGCACCGAAGTAGGCCAGCTCAGCCGCTTCCTCAAAACTTAACTGTTCAATAGGAAAAGTTTTTCCAACCACTCGAGGATCATTGTTATGCATCCCGTCAATATCAGTCCATATTTCACAGACGGAGGCACTGATAGCTGCAGCTATCAATGAAGCAGTGTAATCACTTCCTCCCCTTTTCAAATTATCAACTTCCCCTCGGCTGTTTCTACAGATATACCCCTGTGTAATTAATAATTTTTTATCCGCGTTTGCTTGCACCAATGCTTTCAAACGGGTGCTGATTACGGAAAGCGCTGGCTCATCCTGTTCGTCCAGTACCATAAAATCTAATGCGGGGAGTAAGGCATGATTCAACTTGTTCTCGCTACAATAAACGCTGAAAAGTTTAGTAGAAAGCAGTTCGCCCTGTGCTAAAATATCACGACGAAGCGCCTCGCTAAATGAAATACGTTGAATAATCCGTAAGAACCCAAAATGTTCTTCAATCACATCAGCCGCTTCCTCTTGCGCTTCTTTCCCCGAAACTAATTCCACAATAAACGCTTGATAGTGCTTTTCTAATTGGTCAATGACCTGCGCAGCCTCCTGCTTTTTTCCGGCAGATAATAAATTACCAATTTCAACCAACGCATTGGTAGTTCCAGATAGTGCTGAGAGCACAACAAGTACAGGCACGTCCTGTTGTGTAACTAGGGCAGCCACTTGCTTCATTCTTTCAGGACGGCCCACACTGGTGCCGCCAAATTTCATCACTTTCATAGATAAAAAATCAATTAAAATTAGGCTGGCAAGCCGCACGAAGGTAAGAAAGGACTTTATTCAAATGGTAGATCAAATCGCGCTCCTAATTCATGAAGATCTTTTACAACTTCTTCATGAAGAGAAATTCCATCCTGCAATCGCTCTTGTTCTGCTATTCGCTCGGGATCGCCGGGAACTAATACTTGAGAGTGACCTTCCATTGGTCTTGCATTTCTAAAACCCTCGATCCAATGATCCATGTCTTTTTTGAATTCATCAGCAGGTCGAAATGCATCAATTCGCATGGCTCCTATAAAATGTCCAATCCCTTTTCCAGGCTGTTGGGCCGGCATCGGCACATAGGCAGGAAATGGAGGAACCCAAGGTGCATAATTGGCCCCACTCAAGAGCGCCGAGAATAAATCAACCATCGCGCCCAACGCGTAGCCTTTATGAGATCCATGTTCACGATCACTACCTAAAGGAAGTAAGGCACCACCTTTTTTTAGTATGTGTGCGTCGGTGGTAGAATGACCTGATTGATCCTGCACCCACCCGGCTGGAGTTTCTTCATTTTTTCGTTGTAATATTTCCAACTTACCGTTGGCAGCTGTAGTAGTGGCTAAGTCTGCAACAAATGGGGGTTGACTTCCTGCGGGCGCTGCTACCGCAATAGGATTTGTACCGAGCATTTTATCGATTGAAAAAGTGGGTGCTACTAGTGGACTTGCATTTGTCATAGCAACACCAATCATATTATGCTCCAATGCAAGCATGGCATGATAACCCGCTATACCAAAATGATTACTATTTTGAACACTAACCCATCCTGTTCCCACTTTTTCTGCTTTGGCAATGGCAATCTTCATTGCCTCCTGCGCAACTACCAAACCCAATCCCTGATCGCCGTCGAGCACAGCTGTGGAAGGCGTTTCATGAACAATTTGAATGGCAGGCGTGGCATTTACACGTTTTACTTCCCAAAGACGAACATAACCACTTAAACGGGCTATACCATGTGAATCAATCCCTCTGAGATCTGCAGACAATAATGCATTGGCAGCTAGCACTGCATGTGCATCCGAACAATTCATTTTTTTAAAAATGGAAATAGCAAACTGATGCAGATGCGAGTATGTAAATATTGATAGAGGCATACACAAAGAAACAAAAAAAGCCCCGGCGATTGGCCGGGGCACTGGAATCGTTTACAATGATCTTTCGGCTTAGAAAGGAAGATCATCTGGCTCATCGGTGTTATCCGGAGCTCCAGAAAGTGAAGCTGTCGATTGACCAGTAGCAGCATAGCCGCCAGCAGATCCGGACTCGCCTCTTCCACCCAACAACTGAACATCTCTTACCCGAAGGGAAAGCGATGCACCAGGTGTCCCATCATTGCGTTGAAAAGATCTTGCCTCTGGCTGTCCCTCTACATAAACTTGTTTGCCTTTTACTAGGTACTGTGAAATACCAGTACGATCAGTCCAGTAAGCGCAGTCCACCCAGGTTGTTTTCTCCTGTTGGTTTCCTTGGCTGTCCCGGTACCTTTCTGTGTGGGCGACAGTGAAGTTGATGACATTTTTACCATTGACCGTGTTTACCACACAATCTTTACCCAAATTCCCGATGACTTGCATCTTAATCATAGTGCTCGTTTTATGGTTACTAAATTGATTGAACAACTAAATTACTCTGAATTGCATGGACACGCAAGGGTTCATCCAAAAAACTTATTCAGAGTTCCCCACACGAGCACTGGCCGGATCAATGATAGCGCCAAAAAAGATAGCGTTGAGGAACAATTTTGTACCCCCTAACCAATAAGCGCGGAAATTAGGATTATCGGCAATGTTGATAACCCGACCATTCCCTAGCTGACTTACCGTTACTGCTGCCGTACCAGCAACCGCATCTTTATTTTCCCTACTCATCCAACCACTCTGTAAGGGTTGTTTTCCATAGACAAACGGTGTTGCATAGGGATTCTTGCTTTTTTCAAGGAATATTCGATTGGCCTTGAACAAGGAAACAACGGGTATGGAATAGCCAAAAGCAAGTGGATGAGAGGCATCATAGGTAGCACCCAGAATGGCCCCACGTACTTGTTGTGCCCCACTTACTTCATCTCTTGTTTCATAAGGTCTGAACTGCGTACTATCTGTTATGGAGCGAGAACGCTTGAACGTGGCACTTGAAATCCCCTGCTGGGCTGCCCATGCAACCGCCTCTTCCGTAGCAATTAAAGTCCCACCCGCTTGTACCCAGTTCTTCAATTTATCCTTGTCTAAATCCGAATAGGAACCTCCAGTCATGATAATGGCTGTATATCGACTCAGATCAGCCCGACGAAGTACGGAAGGCTCAAGATGAGTAAGCTGCATATCCATCCGTTGATCCAACAAATGCCAAACTTCTCCCGCATCCGTCGGATTAACACCCGCCCCAGTGATTAAAGCAACAGCTGGTTTTTGTATGACCATAAACTTGTTACTACCCAGATCAACACCTTCACTAGAATAACCAGTAGTTACTACATGAGCATGCACGCCATACCGGGAAACAAGTTCATCTATTAATTTTTCTAAATCTGCTGCATTTATTTTTTCCTGACGAACAGGAATCAGCAAGGAGCCATACCCAAACGAACGAATCTCATTTTTGGTTTGAATTCGGATAGGCTGCGTAGCTACTTTCACCAATACATCCGCCTTCAAGAGTTGATTGAGTGCAGCGGGCGCATAGAGATCACTCCACTCCAATAGAATAGCCATGGCATTTTTAGGGAGGCTAAATTCATGTTGAGTTGGATGATCTAAAAAAGATTTTTCACTAAACAAATCCGGTATTTGTTTTGCTCCAGTGAGATTGACCACATTGAGTTCTTTAAAATCAAGCCCATAGGCTAAGGGTAAAGTCCAAGCAGTGATATCATAGAACAAACTATCCTGGTAGGTTAGCGTTTTTTCAAAAATTGTACGGATCAATGTATGTTGAGGCTGATCTAAAGGCACGAGGATGGAACTGGACGTTGTAAACTGTTTGTCTGCCATACTACCTGGAAGACTGTAGATTTTGATTTGATGACGTTGTAATAGTTGAGCAAACTCTCGTAGACGAACCGGATCTTGCTTATCCCCTACTACATATCCTTTGACAGGATAGGCAGTAGCTCTTGTAGCTGCTTGTTTATAAAAGTCGCGTTGATGTTGTAGCAACTCCTTTCTAAGCGCAAGCGTTCCCCGTAAGGTTGATAGTGCAGTTACAAATTGATTGCGAATAGTAGCAGGAAATGAGAGATACCCATTTACTGTTTCTTGCAGATGACCCCGAGAGGAAGCCTGCTCAAATAAAATTCCGATTCCGCCATGTATATCCGGGTATGTTGACCCTTTACCATAATAAAAATCATCGTAATTCTCTTTGGTGAAATAGAACGAACCAATACTATCCAATACCTGTGCATGATAAGCAGCCAATTGACTAGTCAACAACTGATTATTGGAAGGTGTGAGCGGATTTACACGGGAGGGCACTCCAGGTTGAAAGAAAAAAGTGGCATTGGTACCTTGCTCATGATGATCAGTAAAAACATTTGGTCTCCAGGCCTGAAACCACTTTAATCGATTTTGACTTTCAACATGGACAGCAGGTAACCAATCACGATTCAAATCAAACCAGTAGTGGTTGAATCGTCCGCCGGGCCATACTTCGTTATACTCTCTGGAATTAGGATCGGAAACCAAATTTTTACTTTTATGCTGATTAGCCCAAGTAGAAAATCGCTGCAGTCCATCTGGATTGAAGGATGGATCAAAAAGTATAACTGTATTCTCCAGTAATTGATCAATAGCTGGTCCTTGCGCAGCTGCTAAATAGTAAGCAGACAATAACGATGCATTCGCACCGCTAGGCTCATTACCATGAATCGAATGTCCAATCCAGCAAACGGCTGGCATTTTCTCAATATCAGGATCGGGTGCAACAGGATCAGTCAATGCCAAATGCTGTGCACGTATTTCATTTAATTTTTTATGATTGCTAGGCGATGTAATAACCAAGAGTAACTGTGGTCTTTTTTCGTAAGTAAATCCCATCTGCTCAATACGAATACGGTTTGGAGCTGCCTTAGCAACGGCTTGCATGTAATTAACCAATCTGTCATGCGTAACATGCCACTCGCCCACCTCATGGTGGATTATTTGGGATGGCGTGGGAACAGCTGGGTCATAAGTAACACCTGTGGGTAGATAATACGAAAGAGATTGAGCCTGAATAGAAGAAAGGGATAAAATAAAAACCAAAAAAAATAAAGCTTTTCGCATGGCACTTGATTTTAGGGTATTCAAGTTAAGATTATTCACTTAAAAGGCCGTCCGTATCTTTGTACATATGAGCAAGAAGGGTAAAGTATTGGTAGCGATGAGCGGTGGTATAGATAGCACCGTTACTGCACTTTTATTGCATCAGGAGGGGTATGAAGTAGTAGGGATTACCATGAAGACCTGGGATTATGCAAGCAGCGGTGGTGGAAAAAAAGAAACTGGCTGTTGCAACTTGGACTCCTTCAATGACGCTCGTCAAGCAGCTGTAGAGCACGGTTTTGCGCATTATATTTTAGATATCCGCGATGAATTTGGAGGTTTTGTAGTGGAGAACTTTGTGGAGGAATATCTGGCCGGACGAACCCCCAACCCCTGTGTACTTTGCAACACACAAATCAAATTGAGTGCCTTATTAAAAATAGCGGATGCATTG
>CAINBK010000232.1:0-2477 GCA_903846615.1 uncultured Bacteroidota bacterium | reverse complement strand
TGCTGCCAAAGTTAAAGCCTGCGAGGAAACAGGTTTTATTTCTACTCTATTACGCTTTGATACATCCATCACAGCGACGCAACTACTTGAGAAGATTACAGAACTCAATAAGAACTCAGCTATTGATGGAATTTTAGTACAGCTTCCCCTCCCTGCTCATATTGCTGAGGAAGAAGTAATCAAAGCAATCGACCCCGCAAAAGATGTGGATGGATTTCATCCCGTGAATTTGGGTAAAATGGTACAAGGGCAATCGGGTTTTATACCGGCAACCCCCTATGGCATTATGCTACTGCTGGAGCATTACCAAATTGAAACAACTGGCAAGAATGCCGTTGTTATAGGAAGAAGCAATATTGTGGGGAGACCCATGAGCATACTACTGAGTGGTAATACACCACAAGGCAATTGTACAGTTACGCTTTGTCACTCCAGGACAAAAGAGCTGGAAACACATTGCAAACAGGCTGATATTATTGTGGCGGCACTGGGAAAACCTGAATTTTTACAGGCCAACATGATTAAAAAGGGGGCGGTGGTCATTGATGTTGGAATCACTAGAGTGAACGATAACACAAAAAAATCCGGATTTCGTTTATTAGGCGATGTTCATTTTGAATCTGTGGCACCACTTTGCAGCTGGATAACTCCTGTACCTGGAGGAGTTGGACCCATGACTATCGCTGCACTCCTTAAGAACACATTTCAAGCCTGCCAGCAAAGGCACTAATTAGTTTGCTTACACGTTATAATTCTATGCAAGGCGCAACAACCATAAGCAAACTCCCACTGATGGAACATTTCTATACCCTTCAGGGAGAAGGTTTTCACCAGGGTAAGGCTGCCTATTTTATACGACTGGGAGGTTGTGATGTTGGTTGTGTATGGTGCGATGTGAAGGAAAGCTGGGACGCATCCAAACACCCTCAATATCTCCCAACGGATATTGTTGCTGCAGTAAAAAAAACTCCTGCCCAATTAGTTGTCATTACCGGGGGCGAACCGCTGATGCATAAACTGGACAATTTGACCAATCAGTTAAAAGAGCAAGGATTAGCCACACATCTGGAGACTTCTGGAGCACATCCACTATCTGGTAATTGGGATTGGATTTGCCTTTCTCCTAAAAAATTCAAAGCTCCCCTTGAATCGGTGCTTGCAGTTTCCCACGAATTAAAAGTTGTTATTTATCACAAAAGTGATTTAGAATGGGCTGAGGCGCACGCAAAAAAAGTGAATACGGCTTGCAAGCTTTACTTGCAACCAGAATGGAGCAAGCGAGAGAAAATTACCCCTTTACTACTTGACTACATAAAAGAAAATCCACAGTGGGAATTAAGTCTGCAAGTGCATAAATACCTAAACATACCATGACCTCCAGAATTATAGTATTGTACATCGTGGTGGTGTTATTTCCAGTGCTTGTAGCTGCACAAGCTTATAATCCCGATAAAGTAAGTCGAAAAGCAATACAACTGTATGAGAAAGCTTTTCAAAAAGCCAGTGAAAATCAAACCAAAGAGGCGGTGACACTATTGCAAGAAGCAACCAGCGCCGATGAAAACTATGCTGATGCCTGGATAGCATTAGGGCGATTGCAGTTGGAGCTCAAAAATTATCCCTATAGTGTTACTTGTTTTAAACGTGCACAGTTTATAGATCTGAATTATTTTAAACCACATTGGTTATCCTACGCATCTGGTTTAGCAGGAACCGGAGACTTTATAAAAGCATTAGAAATAACTGACAAATACATAGATCAAGTAAAACCAACCGGCCTTCAACTTGAGTTGGCATTAACCCGAAAAAGATCCTACACGTTTGCTGTGCAACAGGAGAAAGAGCAACAAAGCGAAAAGAACACAGTTGGATTTGCACCAAAAAATCTGGGAGCTACTGTTAATTCAAAAATGTCTGAATACCTGCCCTCACAAACCATTGACGGAACGCAACTTTTTTTCACCAGACGAGTCGACATCTATAATGAAGACTTTTACGGTTCGAGCCGACAAAAAATTAGTCCTTGGGAAAATGCGCAGCCACTAAAAGGATCCTTGAATACTCCACAAAGTGAAGGCGCTATGATGATCTCACAAGATGGCAACTGGCTTGTTTTTACAGGATGTTACAGACCTGACAGTTATGGAGGATGCGACTTATATATATCCTATAAAAATAAAGATGGATGGTCTGCTGCTAAAAATCTTGGAAACCGTATTAATTCAGATCAGTGGGAATCACAACCTTGCTTATCTCCTGATAAAAGAGAACTTTACTTTGCAAGCCGGAAACCTGGAGGGCTGGGAGGAAGTGATTTGTATGTTAGCCGATTACAAGACAATGGCCAATGGAGCGACCCGGAAAATTTAGGTCCTGGAATAAATAGTGCGGCAGACGAACAATGTCCATTTATCCATGCAGATAATCAAACACTCTACTTCACCTCCTCTTACTGGCCAGGATATGGAGATGACGAT
>CAINBK010000231.1:0-2893 GCA_903846615.1 uncultured Bacteroidota bacterium | reverse complement strand
TATTTTGTGGCAACCTGTTTCACTCGCTGCATTTTGCAAAGAGCAGAATCTTGCTCTTCAAGAGGTAGAAGAAAAACTTTCTCGCTGCAGAAAAAAATTATTAGCTCACCGCGCTACACGCGTTCGTCCTCAACTTGATGATAAAATTTTGTTAGGTTGGAATGCGCTACTCAATAAAGCTTTTTGTAAAGCCTACGGGGCAACCGGTGATGATCGATTCCTTTCACGGGCTATTACTAATATGGAATTTTTGTGGGCTACTTTCAAAAATCCAAACGGCGGCTTTTTCCATACCTACAAAAAAGAAGCACGCTTTCCTGCATTTTTGGAAGACCTTGCTTTTTTAGCAGAAGCGTTGTTGCATTTATTTGAGTGCACTGCGAATAGCAAGTGGTTAATGGCGGCGGAGGAAGTAACCAAATTAGTGGTCCGTGATTTTTCTGATTCGGACTCACCTTTTTTCTACTACACACCCGTTGGACAGACCGATGTGATTGTGCGAAAAAAAGAGATTTATGACGGCGCAGTCCCATCCGGAAATGCGGTTATGGCCGGGGTCTTGCATCGCCTTTCCCTCCTTTTGGACCGTCCGGAATGGGGTGTGAAAAGCCAAAAAATGGTTAAAATCGTAGGAAATGCTATTGTTCGTTACGGTAATTCTTTTGGGTATTGGGCAGGCGTTCTTCAAGAAATAGTATTGGGAACCAATGAGATAACAATCCTGGGTCCTGAGGCTCCCAAGCAATTAAAGGCCCTTTTGAAGCAATATATTCCGCATAGGGTTATCATGAGCGCTGTACGAACAGATGATAGTTTCCCATTGCTCCGAGGTAAGACAACTGATTCATTATCTGCGTTTTGGTTATGCAGGCAGTATACCTGTTTACCCCCTGTTTCCAATGTGGAGGAGCTCTTGGTCTCTATCGAAAACAAAGACCGCAATAATTAATGATTATCTGTCGTTTATGACCGAGGAACTAATTAGAACAGCGCTTAAAATTCTCTTTAACCCACCGGGGAGTAAACCCTCAAAGCGTTATATTTGTTCCCACCCTTTTTAAGTGTATGAAAATGAAGAATCTTGGTTATTCCTTCCTGGTCCTTTTGAGCCTCGTTTTTTTAACGGGTTGCGGGATTTTGGGCGGTAAGAAAAACAGTGGCGGCGCGATGGTCAATGATGGTATGCTACGTGGTGTTTCCGCGGGCTCCCGTTACACCCTTCCTCGTCCTCCGGGCATGGTCTACATCCCCCAGGGTAATTTCCACATGGGTCCCAGCGATGAGGATCCTGCTTATGCTTTCAGTGCCAGGAACCGTTCCATTTCCATTTCAGGATTTTGGATGGACCAAACTGAAATCACCAATAACGAGTATCGCCAGTTTGTACACTGGGTACGTGACTCTGTAGTAGCACGTAAAATGGGATTTGTAAAAGCGGGTGCAGATGGTGAAGAGCATGTGGACTGGGCAAAAGTTAAAACACTCAAGTGGAATGATCCTAAAGTAATGGAGCAGCTCAGTAGCACCGATATCATTCTTCCTCCTAACGATCGAATTTTTGGAAAAAAGGAAGTGGACCCTTCCAAGATTATTTATCACTCAGAAGTTTTTGATCTTCGTGACGCTGCTAAGCGTGAGAACGCTGGCAAACCTCGTTCTGCGTTCATCGTAAAAAAAGATACACAGATTTATCCTGATACCTTGGTTTGGATTCGTGACTTCTCTTACTCTTATAACGAGCCTATGACCAAGCGTTACTTCATGCATCCTTCTTTTGGAGATTATCCAGTAGTAGGTGTAAGTTGGAAGCAAGCCGTTGCTTTCTGCGAGTGGAGAACACATTATCTAAATGCTTACCTAGATGCAAAGAAGCGTCCGCAGGAATCTGATTTTCGTTTACCTACAGAGGCGCAATGGGAATATGCAGCACGTGGTGGTCGCTCTCAAACTATGTATCCATGGGGTAACTACTACCCACGCAATAAGAAAGGATGTTTGATGGCCAATTTCAAACCTGGCCGTGGAAACTATCCTGAGGATGGTGGATTTTATACCGTACGTGCCGACAGCTACTGGCCGAATGATTTTGGTCTGTATTGCATGGCCGGTAACGTAGCTGAGTGGACTTCTACTATTTACTACGAAGGACGTAACAATTTTCAGCACGATATGAACCCTGATGTTCGTTGGAATGCAAAAGATGATGATCCTCCGCTGATGAAGCGTAAGATCACCAGAGGGGGAAGCTGGAAAGATGTGGCTTACTTCATGCAGAATGGAACAGCTACCTACGAATACCAGGACTCTACAAAGTCTTATGTTGGATTCCGTTGTGTAATTGATCTTCCTGCTACTTCAATGAAATAATTTTTCTCTATACTTATTAACCAATCATAATCTAAAGTTCAACACATGGCAGCAGCTATTCCTTCCAAAGTCAGTAAATGGGTAGACGTTGGTGTATCCTTTGGTGCAGCACTCGTAATCTGGGGTGCCCTTCGTAAAATTATTCACGCAGGTGATGCGGACATCTGGCTTTGGATCGGTTTGACTACCGAGGCCTTGATTTTTGCATTGTACGGTGTGTTATATATCAAATATCCTGCGGTAGAGGATGCTTCACATAGTGAGGAGCAGCTTACTGTTACAGGTAAGATGGAAAAGATGATGAAAGACGCTGATATCAATCAGGATGTTCTTAAAAAACTTGGAGATAGTTTCAAGCAATTGACTACTTCAGTTTCTAATATTGGTTCTGTTGCTGATGCAGCGGCTGCTAGTACTGAACTGGCTACTAAAACAAGATCGGTGGCAGCTGAATTAGATAAAGTAAAGAATGCGTATACCGCTGCTGCTGATTCAGTAGGCGCTTTCAATACTGCTACTGAGGGTG